>JBLYYV010000081.1:0-11823 GCA_048550095.1 Gammaproteobacteria bacterium | reverse complement strand
TCGACCGCCTCGTCGCAGGTCTCCGCCGCCTTCTCATTTTGCTGCGTCATGGTGTACGCAGCGCACAGGTCGATCAGTGCTGGCACACGGGTCGAGTGCGGTTGGCGTCCGCCGTACACGCGCTTGCTAAGTTTCTCGATTCCGGCCTCGTAGCGACCGTTCTCGATGTCCTCGACGCCATACAGGTCCTTGTCATGGATTACCGTCTGGAAGCGGGCTTCGCCGGCGAGCACGAGTTGGCCAAGTCCAAGCGTTGCGGCGGCGATTGTCAGCGCGGTCCGGCGGAATCTCCGTGTTCGATTTGTCGATGATTTCATTGGTTTGCTCCTGGAAATCTCTGGGTTCAATAGGTATCTGTCGCGTGCCGCTCGTTTATCTCACCCGTCGTTGAATTCTTTTCATCCGTCCGGAAAGCCCCCGGTATGATAGATTCCGTTGGGTATGCGGAATTCGTTCGAGGAGCTTGCGCGTTGACCGATGCGGTGCCCGACCCCGGCGATGAACAGAGCGTGGCGGAGGATCTGGTCGCGCGTATCGCGCGTGGCGACGAATCCGCCGAAACCGAGCTCTGGAACCGCTATAGCCGCGGGCTGTTGTTTCTGCTCCGTCGCCGAACCCGCGACCCGGACCTCGCCGATGATCTGCGGCAGGAGACCTTTCGGATCGCCCTGGAGAAGCTGCGCGCCGGCGGGCTGGACGATCCCGGCCGGCTCGCGGCATATCTTCGCGGTATCGCGGTCAATCTCGTGACCGGTGACTGGCGCAAGCGGGTCAGGCGCAATACAGAGCCGGATTCGGACCGGGTCGCCGAAGCCGCCGACGTCAGCGCCGATCCGATGGATGAGGCGTCACGACAGCAGATCGCGGTCGCGATCGACAGGTTACTCGCCGAGCTCGGCACGACGCGCGACCGTCATATCCTGCGCCGTTACTATGTCGATGAGGCCGACAAGGCGCGGATCTGCGGTGAACTGGATATCAGCCAGACCCATTTCAATCGAGTTCTGTTTCGCGCCAAGCAACGGTTTCGGACCTTGCTGCTCAGCGAAGAGCGCAGGGGCAAGCTGGGACTGGTGGAATAGTGAGATTTTTACGCGATAGCCGGCACTAAATGAAAGGGCATGGATAGAAATTACGTCATCGAAAACGAGATCGTGGACCGCTACTTGCGCGGCGAGTTGTCGGACGACGAGAGCGCGGCATTCGAGGAGTTTTATTTGTCCGACCGTGCAACGCTGGCCGAGCTCGAACTTGCCGAAAAACTGGAGGCCGGACTGAGGGGCGCCGCCGAACAGGGACGTCTCGACGTTCCGCCCCCGCAGGGCCGGTTCGCACGAGCCCTGACGTCGCCTCAATGGGCCGCTGCGGCATCCGTGCTACTGGTCTGCTCCCTCGGATTCAACGTATTCATGCAGCGTCAAACCGGTGGCGCTCCGGACGTCGCATCGCCCCAGCTGATTCCGTTGATCGCGACGCGTGGCGCGGCGCCGGCGACGATCGTTCCGCATGCACCCGACCGGTGGGTCGTGTTGCTGGCGGATCCGGGCTTCGATCCCTACGACGACTATCGCGCGGCGGTGCTCGATCCGGCCGGGGAACGGGTATGGGAAGTCGCGGCGTTGCAGCCTGGGTATGAAGATCTCCTCGCCGTCGGGATCGCCGGCTCGGCCCTTGTGCCGGGCCGCTATGACCTCGTCGTAGAGGCCCGTTCGGGCTCTGCTCAGTTCGCCGAAATCAGTCGCACGACGTTCGAGGTTCGCTGAAGACGCTCGGTTCCAGCCGGTTTTTTCTGTACAGTCCGCGCCTATGGAATTCTCCAGATTCGGCAATCGGTTCACGCGCCATACCGGCGCCCGGCAGCTCATGGACGATCTCGGCGCGGCGATGTCGGCCGAGGGGCCCGTGATGATGCTCGGCGGCGGCAACCCGGCGCATATTCCGCAGGTCCTCGACATGCTCGCCGAGCGGACGCGGCAGGTTGCCGACGATCCACGCGAGTTCCGGCGCATGATCGCCGACTATGCGAGCCCTGCCGGCGAGGATCGTTTTCGTGCGACTTTGGCGGCGATGCTCAGTCGCGAATATGGCTGGGACATCGGTCCGCAGAACATTGCGCTGACCGGCGGCAGCCAGGGTGGCTTTTTTCAACTGTTCAACCTGCTCGCCGGAGAGTTCGACGATGGCAGCTGGCGGCGTGTGCTGTTGCCCCTGACGCCCGAATATGTCGGCTATGCGGATCTGGGACTCGGTGAGGACCTGTTCGTTTCCCAGCGACCGATCATCGAGCACCTGGACGACCGACTGTTCAAGTATCACGTCGATTTCGACAAGCTCGAAATCGGCGACGATGTCGCCGCAATTTGCGTGTCGCGTCCCACGAATCCGACCGGCAACGTCCTGACCGACGATGAGATGCAACATCTGGCTGTGCTGTCGCGTGAGCGCGGTATCCCGCTGATTATCGATAACGCTTATGGTTTGCCATTTCCGGGAATCATTTTCGGGGATGCGATGCCGATATGGGACGACAACACCATCCTGTGTATGAGCCTGTCGAAGATCGGGCTGCCCGCCGTGCGCACCGGCATCGTGATCGCGAACGAGCGGGTGATCGATGCGCTGACCGGCATGAACTCGATATTCAGTCTGGCGGTCAGCAGTGTCGGTGCGGTGCTGATGCGTGAGTTCGTCGAGACCGGTGAAATCGTGCGACTCGGCCGCGATGTGATTCAGCCGTTCTATCGCGATCGCGCCGAGCAGGCGCTCGGCTGGATGCGCGAGTCATTGGACGGTTGCGAGTACTTTATTCATCGGCCCGAGGGCGCGTTCTTCCTGTGGCTATGGTTGCCTGAACTGTCGATCACCAGCGGGGAGCTGTATCAGCGCTTGAAGGATCGTGGCGTCTATGTCATTCCCGGCCACCATTTCTTTCCGGGGCTCGACGATTCCTGGCCGCATCGGGATCAGTGCATTCGGATCAGTTATTCGCAGGATGCGAATGCGGTCGAAGCGGGTATTCGGATCATCGGCGAGGAAGCCCGCAAGGCCTCTCGCAAATAGCTGCCTATCGCGACGATGCCGCCGCCTTGATCAGGTCGGCGAGCATGCCAAACTCCTCCGATCTGGCTGACGACTTGCGCCAGATGAGTGCAATATCGCGATAGTTGTTTTTGGCCATTGGCCAGGTTTTCACACTCGTGTGTTTCAGTAGTGAGGATCCGACGGCCATCTCCGGAATGAAACTGACGCCGAGGTCCTCGTCCACCATCTCGATCAGCGTTAGCAGACTGCTGGCGGCGAAGCGATTGACGGCGTCCAGGTTTCTGACCTGGCAAGCCGCGAGTGCGTGATCGCGCAGGCAGTGCCCATCATCGAGCAACAGGATGCTGTTCGCCGTTACGCGGTTGATCGAGAACTTTTCGGGATCGACCAGTTGCGTGTTCTTGTGGCATGCCAGCAGGAACCGATCCCTGAACAGGATTTCGACTTCGACGTTTCGCAGCGGGTAGGGCAGTGCCAGCAGGGCGACGTCGAGTGAGCCGTCGGCAAGGCCCTCACTCAGATCGGCGCTGCGTTCTTCCCGAATAAAGATCTGTAGCTCGGGATGCCGCTTGCGGATGTACGGCAATGCCTTGGGTAGCAGGAACGGTGCGATCGTCGGGATTACGCCGATGGTCAGGCGTCCGGTCAACGGCTGGCGAGCGCGCCCCGCCATTTGCACGAGTTGCTCGATATCGCGCAGCGCCAGCCGTGCTTGCGCGGCGATTTCCCGGCCTATGGGGGTGATCGCTACGCGCTTTGTGGTCCGGTCGACGAGCTGGACATCGAGTACGGTCTCCAGTTCACGAATCGCGGCGCTGAATGCGGATTGCGAGACAAAGCAGGCCTCCGCCGCGCGGCCGAAATGCCCGGTGACTTCCAGCGCTGTGAAGTAGCGTAGTTGCTTGACCGTGGGGAGTTGCGTCATGGCGCGATAATAATCTAAAAAAACGAATAAATATATTAATAAAATCCGCTTTTTTAAATGATAGGGAAGCCCTAGTCTTTCTCCATGGACGGCCCGTCGGCCATGCAAATGGAGAGATTAAATGCAGATCAATATTGGAATTCCGGAGCAACAGCGCCATGAAATCGCGGCAGGCCTGAGCAAGCTGCTCGCGGACAGCTACACACTTTATCTGAAGACGCACAATTACCACTGGAACGTGACGGGGCCGATGTTCAACACGTTGCACCAGATGTTCGAGGAGCAGTACACCGAGCTCGCGCTCGCCGTGGACGTCGTCGCCGAGCGCATCAGAGCGCTTGGCGTCGCCGCACCGGGCTCGTACCGTGCCTATGCCGAACTGACGGATATCGATGAAGAAGACGGGGTGCCGTCGGCCGAGGACATGATTCGAAACCTCGTCATCGGGCAAGAAACGGTGGTCAGGACCGCCCGCGATGTTTTCCCGCTGGTCGACTCGGCCAATGACGAGCCGACTGCCGATCTGCTCACGCAACGCATGCAGATTCACGAGAAGAACGCCTGGATGCTGAGAAGCATGTTGGCTGCGGACTGAACCACATCAATACGCAAAGGAGACCGTAATGTTTGAGAATAGAGAAGGATCGAGAGTGCCCGACGTGACCTTTAGAACCCGTCGCGGGAGCGAGTGGGCCGATGTTACCAGTCGGGAGTTATTCGAGGGACGCAACGTTATCGTGTTCTCGCTACCCGGCGCGTTTACACCGACGTGTTCTTCGTCACATGTGCCGCGGTTTAATGAGCTGCAGCCCGCTTTCGAGGCTGCCGGGATCGACGACGTCATATGTGTCTCGGTCAATGACGCATTCGTCATGGACGAGTGGCGAAAGCAGCAGGAAGCGACACGACTGCGCTTCATTCCAGATGGCACGGGTGAGTTCACGCGTGGCATGGGTCTGCTCGTCAATCGGGATGACCTCGGCTTCGGGCAGCGGTCCTGGCGTTACTCGATGCTCGTACGTGACGGGGTGATCGAGAAAATGTTCATCGAGCCCCAGGAAGAGGGTGATCCGTTCCATGTCTCGGATGCCGACACGATGCTCGACTACGTTGCGCCGGGTGCTCAGCGGCCGCTCGACGTCGCCGTGTTTAGCCGGCCGGGTTGCCCCCATTGCGCTCGCGCCAAGGACCTGCTCGAGTCGCGCGGCATCGAATTCGCCGATCTGGAGCTGCTGAAGGACTATCCGCACCGTACACTGCGCGCGTTGACCGGTAAGGAAACCTATCCGCAAGTATTCATCAATGGTGAACACATCGGTGGCGCCGACGAACTCGAGGCGTTGTTCAGGGACGCGGCCGTCGCGTAGTGACCGCTTGTTCGGCGCCTTGTCCGGTGGCCGGCATCGCCGTATGCTTGGCCACCGGATTATATTGGTAGTCAGGAGTCAGCATGGCCGAGCGCAACATCATGTTCGTGTTCCCGGGGCAGGGATCTCAATATCGGAGCATGGGTAGCGACGTTTTCGCGGAATATTCGGTCGCCAAGGATGTTTACGCGGAAGCGAGCGACGTACTCGGCTATGACATGGCTGAGCTATCGTTCGAGGATCCGAAGGATGAGATCGGACTCACTCGCTACACGCAGCCGGCGTTGCTGACACATTCGATCGCTTGCCTGCGGGTCTTCGAAGAGCTGACGGGCGGCAGCGTGCAACCGGTGCTCGCGGCGGGTCACAGTCTCGGTGAATACTCGGCGCTCGTTGCCGCCGGTATCCTGACGCTCGCGGACGGTCTGCGGCTCGTGCAGAAACGCGGCGAACTCATGGGTGCGCACGGCGAAGGCGGCATGGTGGCGTTGACCGTAGACGCCGAGACAGCGGGCCCGATCGCGGACATGCATTATTGCCAGGTTGCCAGCTGCAACCTGCCCGAGCAGACCGTCGTTGGCGGTCCCGATGCCGATCTGGAGCGCCTGGTCGCTTACATGGGCGAGCACTTCCCGCGCAAACGCGCGATTCCGCTCGCCACGGAAGGGGCGTTCCATACCTATCTGATGGTGACCGCGGCGCGCGAGTTTCGCGCCGTGCTGGACGCGACCGATTTCGCCGAATCAGCGATCAAGGTGCTGTCGAACTACACTGCGGGCGTCCATGATTCCGATGCGGACAGCATTCGCACCCGCCTGTTTTTCCAGTTGTTCAAGCCGGTCAACTGGGTGGGCTGTCTGCAGACGGCGATCGCCGCGGGCGTGGACACGTTCGTTGAGTTCGGCGGCGGCCTCGGTAAGGCTGACGAGCCGGCCGGCAAGCGCCCGAACCTCGAGAGCATCATCAAGAAGACGCTCAAGGTGTCCGGTCACGAGGCTGACTACGTCGCGGTGATCAACCTGGAGACGCTCGCACTCGCGAAGGATTCGACAGCCTGACTGCCCTGATTGCGTCAGGGCCGCCCTCGTGCGCGCGGTACCGCGGGCGGGCGTCGCTCTAGCCCGCGAGTTTCTCCGGGATTTCGGGTTCTGCCGCCAGCGCATCAGAGGCCGCTTTCGTGGCGTCTTCGCCGAAGACCGTTTCGGCAAAACGCGCATCCAGCTCCTCGAGTCGCAGCATGCCGGTCGCGCTGGTGTCCGATGCGCTCATCTCGGGAATGACGCCGGGATGATCACCGATTTTGTCCGTGGCTTTCGGGAAATCCCGGGCCGGCGGGCTGTCGGAACTCATCTCCTGCGGGTCGAGCAGCATCATGGCCGTCGCCTCGGAGACTGGGCGGGGTTCGGACTGCGGCGAAGCGACTTGCTGTTCGACCGACAGCTCCGGGGGTTTCGCCGGCGCATTCGTTTCCGCCGCGGTCTTGACGGCGCGGGGTTGCTGGGCGGCGAGGGGCTTCCAGCCAAGTTCTTGTGCGACGGCATTGATCCTGTTGATGCTGATCGTGTTCTCGTATTGAACCGCGGCCTCGCACAGGGCGGCATCCATCAGTGTATTGATCAGGCGGGGTACGCCGCCGACGTAGCGGAATACCGTATCGGCCGCGCCATCTTCCATGATGGATGCCATGGCACCACCGGCGCGCTCGAACTGTTCTTCCAGGTAGCAGTCGACTTCGTCGACGGTGAACGGCCGAACGCGGTAGCGATAGCCGACGCGCTGACGCAGATGAATCAGGCCCGGTGCATTCAGAAGACGATGCAGCGCATGCGGCCCGACCAGGACGATATTCAGTTGGCCGCCGGGTTCGCCCGACAGATGCACGAGCTGCAGAATGCGCTTGGCACGCTCGACTGTCATTCCTGATACATCGATAACCGCGGTGACACGCCTGCCACTTTCATTCTGCCGCCGAATCGCAACGCGGAGCTGGTTCAGGACCGCAGCTTCGCTGGAGTCGTGTTCATCGACACCCATGTTCAGCAGCAACATGCTGGCAAGCATGTCGGAATCCGTGTGTCGCAGGTCGGCGTGCAGGAGCAGCGATTTGTCCTCGATGGTCGCCTGCGCGGCCGCGACGAACGCTGACTTGCCCACACCGGGACCGCCCGTGACGATAGCGACCGAGTCGCGCGCCAGCATCACCTGCCGCAATCGAGCGATCGCGGAGCTGACCTGTTCGTTCGGCATGAAAAAGTCCGTCTCGGGAGCGTTGGTAAATGTTCTGTGGCTCAGATTGAAGTGGTCGACGTACATGATCGGGGCGAATCCATTTCTTGTTGGAACGCCATATTGTCTAGACACATCGATCCGGCCGCGACGAAGCTCATCACAAATTCGTGCGGACACCCATGCCGAGCGAGCTTTTTACATATTCCGGCGACATCGCTGCGGTCCGTCGCAGGTCGCGTCTTCGGATCGCGGCTCAGGCCTGCTCCAGCTCGAGCAGCGTGCCGACGAAGTCTTTTGGATGCAGGAATAGCACCGGTTTGTCGTGAGCGCCGTTCTTCGGCTCGCCGTCACCGAGCACCCGCGCTCCCGCCGCGACGAGCTGGTCGCGTGCGGCGAAGATATCCTCGACCTCGTAGCACAGGTGGTGCATTCCGCCGGACGGATTCTTTTCCAGGAACCGCGCGATCGGTGAGTCTTCGCCGAGTGGCTCCAGCAGTTCGATCTTGGTATTGGGCAGGTTCACGAAAACCGTCGTGACGCCATGCGCCGGCAGGGGTGCCGGGTCCGACACGTCGGCACCGAGCGTATCGCGGTAAATTGCCGTGGCGGCCTCGAGATCCGGAACGACGATGGCTACGTGATTGAGTTTCCCGATCATGGCGCGCTTATCCTCTTTGTTTGAACGTTGCGACGAGCTGCTGCGCGGCAACCCAGGGTGATGTCTTGCCGTCGGCGACCGCCTGTTCGAGCGCATTCACCTGTCGCCGGACCTCGTCGTCCCGGCGCAGCGTTTCGAGCAGGGTTTCCGATACCTCGCTCCATAGCCAGGCCTTTGCCTGCGCCGCCCGACGCTTGTCGAATTCCCCGTTCGCAGTCATCGTGTTGCGAAACTTTTCTATCGTTGACCATATGTCATCGATGCCCTGGCCCTCGACTGCGGAACAGGTCTCGACCGGTACCGCCCACTCCGGGTGCCGTGGATGTAGGAACCCCAGCGCGCCACGGTAATCGTTGGCCGAACGATCGGCAGCATTCCTGAGATCTCCGTCCGCCTTGTTGACGACGATCATGTCGGCCAATTCGACGATGCCGCGCTTGATTCCCTGCAGTTCGTCACCGCCGCCGGGCAGCAGCAGCAGCAGGAACATGTCCGTCATTTCGGCAACGGCCGTTTCAGATTGTCCGACGCCCACGGTTTCCACGACGACGACGTCGAATCCCGCTGCCTCGACAACGCGCATCGTCTCGCGCGTGTGACGGGTGACGCCGCCGAGGGTGCGACCCGCCGGAGATGGGCGAATAAATGCTTCCAGCTTGCGCGACAGCGTCTCCATCCGGGTCTTGTCCCCGAGGATCGAGCCACCGCTCAGAGCGGAGGAGGGGTCGACGGCGAGTACCGCGATCTTGTGGCCAGCTTCGATGACGTGATTGCCGAAGGCCTCGATGAACGTTGATTTGCCGACCCCGGGCACGCCCGAAATGCCGATGCGAATCGAGCGATTCGCATCCGGCGTAATCAGGCTCAGCAGCTCGTTGGCCGGCGCCCGGTCTTCCGGTCGTGAGGATTCGATCAGCGTGATGGCGCGGGCCAGCGCGCGGCGGTCGCCGCCGCGCAGCCGGTCCGCCAATACCTGCGGCTTCTCGCTGGTCGACGTGTCGGTCACGTATCAGCCTGCGCTATTCGAATTCGAGGATGGGTTGATCGACGACCAGGCTCTCGCCTTCCTCGGCGAGTACCTTCGAGATGATGAGATCTTCGCCGGCGCGCAGGCTGTTCTCCATCTTCATCGCCTCGACGACCGCGAGTTCCTCGCCGGCCTTGATCTCATCGCCGACCTTCACGGTCAGCCTGACGAGCAGGCCCGGCATCGGCGACAGCAGGAACTTCGACAGATCCGGCGGCACTTTCTCGATCATGTGCACGGCGAGTTCTGCGGCCCGGGGGATAACGACGAGTGCGTCAATCTGTGTGCCTCGATGCGACAGCCGGTAGTGCAGATTGATGCGGTCGAACTGGAAACAGACATGGCGGGTGTTGACCTTGGCTTCGATCAGCGGCATGCCCATCGTCCAGTCGCTGATGATCCGATAAATGTTCTTGCCCAGCGCGACTTCGTAGCCACCGTCGACTCGCACGACGCGCAGGCGATAACTCTCGCGTCCGACCATGACGACGAAGTCCTCGCCAACCTCCCGTTCGTGGCTCGGCAGCTGATCGTCCAGCAACGCGGCCCGGTCCATGAAGCGGCGGTGAACGAAGCCCGCCATCGCGATTGGCAGCTCCGGTTCTTCGTGCGCGACGTCTGCCGCGCTGAAGCCATCCGGATACTCCTCGGCGATGAAGTTAGTCGTCAATCGGCCCTCGAGGAAACGCTGATGCGCGAACAGCGCATTCAGAAAGCTGATGTTGTGGTTGACGCCACGAATGAAGTACGCGTCCAGCGCGTCGTTCATGTTCTCGATCGCTTGTTCCCGATTGCCGCCATAGGTAATCAGCTTCGCGATCATCGGGTCATAGAACATCGAGACTTCACTACCTTCCTCGATACCCGTATCGACGCGGACGGTGTCCGTCTCGACAGGCGGTTGGTAATGCACGAGTCGCCCGATCGACGGCATGAAATTGCGGAACGGATCCTCGGCGTAGACGCGCGCTTCCATCGCCCAACCATTCAGTCGGACGTCGTCCTGCGTCAGCGGCAGCTTCTCGCCCGCGGCGACGCGAATCATTAATTCGACGAGATCCTGTCCGGTGACGAGTTCCGTGACCGGGTGCTCGACCTGCAGCCGCGTATTCATTTCCAGGAAGTAGAAGTTGCGCTTCCCGTCGACGATGAATTCGACCGTGCCGGCCGACCGATAGTCGACTGCTTTCGAGAGTGCGACGGCCTGTTCTCCCATGGCCTTGCGGGTTGCCTCGTCCAGGAACGGGGAGGGTGCCTCTTCGATGACTTTCTGGTGGCGCCGCTGGATGGAGCACTCGCGTTCGCCGAGATAAATGACATTGCCGTGCTTGTCGGCCATGACCTGGATCTCGATATGCCGAGGTTCCTCGATGAATTTTTCCGCGAAAACGCGGTCATCACCGAAGCTCGACTTGGCCTCGTTGGTCGCGCGCTCGAAGCCGTCACGGCATTCGTCGTCGTTCCAGACGACGCGCATGCCCTTGCCGCCGCCGCCCGCACTGGCTTTCAGCATCACCGGATAGCCGATTTCCTGTGCGATCTTCACCGCATGATCGGGACCCTCGATGATGTCCGTATAGCCCGGCACCGTGCTGACGCCGGCCTCTTTCGCGAGGATTTTCGACGTGATCTTGTCGCCCATGCTCGTGATGGCATGCTTCGCGGGGCCGATGAATTCGATGCCGGCAGCGTCGAGTGCGTCCGCGAAGTCCGCATTCTCTGACAGGAACCCATAGCCGGGATGCACGGCTTCCGCGCCCGTCTGTTTGCAGGCGTCGATGATCTTGTCGATCACGAGGTAGCTTTCCGCCGATGCGGAAGGTCCGATATGCACCGCCTCATCAGCCATCTTCATGTGCAGCGCGCCCTTGTCGGCGTCCGAGTAGACGGCGACCGTCTTGATGCCCATCTTGCGGGCCGATTTGATGACTCGGCATGCGATTTCGCCGCGGTTTGCGATCAGGATTTTTTCAAACATTGTTGTAACTCGCCGCCATATGCGGACTGTGTTGTTCTCTCAATGGGTGTCGGTCAGAGTGGAATGTTGCCGTGCTTTCGCCAGGGATTCTCGAGCTTTTTGTCTTTCAGCATCGCGAACGAGCGACAGACGCGCTTGCGCGTCGCATGCGGCATGATCACGTCGTCGATATAACCGCGTGCTCCGGCTACGAACGGGTTGGCAAATTTTTCCTGGTATTCCGCCGTCCGCGCGGCGATTTTCTCTGCATCGCCGATATCCTTCCGGAAGATGATCTCGACCGCGCCCTTCGAGCCCATGACGGCAATCTCCGCGCTCGGCCATGCCATGTTGACGTCGCCGCGCAAGTGCTTCGAGGCCATGACGTCATAGGCGCCGCCATAAGCTTTGCGCGTGATCAGCGTCACCTTCGGCACTGTCGCCTCGGCATACGCATACAGAAGTTTGGCGCCCTGCTTGATGATCCCGCCGAACTCCTGTGATGTCCCCGGCATGAACCCCGGGACGTCGACGAGCGTCAGGATGGGAATATTGAACGCGTCGCAGAAGCGCACGAAACGGCCACCTTTCTTCGACGAATCGATGTCGAGGCAGCCG
>JBLYYV010000080.1:0-12276 GCA_048550095.1 Gammaproteobacteria bacterium | reverse complement strand
TCCTGATCGGACATGCGATAGAGGACGGTTTCATCGATTCTCCGGACGTGTCGGCGTCGGTGTTTCTGCCAGAATGGAATGACGACGAACACCGGGGCATCACGATTAGACACCTGCTGACGATGTCGAGCGGCATCGAAGAGAGTTACGATTTCACACCGAAGTCCGATCGCATGCAGCGAGTCATGGGGCTCAACATCATTCCGCCGAATCTCGCGGTCAAGTTACGTCACGAGCCGGGCACGGTCTTCGCGCACTTCAACCCGAATCCTGCCCTGCTCGGTGTCATCGTCGAGCGTGCGACCGGAAGACGTTTCGGCGACTACCTGTCCGAGAAGCTGTGGCGACCACTCGGCGCGCGGGACGCGTTTTTGTTCATGGATCGGGAAGGGGGCATGGCGCATGCCGACTGTTGCAGTTGGTCCGCGATCCAGGACTGGATTCGTATTGGCGAACTCCTGCGCAACGGTGGCATCTATCGTGGACGTCAAATAGTCCCTGCTGCATGGGTCGGGGAGATGACGACCCCGTCGAAAGCCAATGCGAATTACGGCATGCAGCTCTGGTTAGGTACGGAGTGGGAAGAGTATCGGCGCTATGACCCCGATACGGATACCTTCGCCAATTGGCATTCGGAGCCGTTCGTCGCGGACGATGTCATTTTTCTGGACGGGCTCGGCAAGAAACGTCTATATATCATTCCTTCCTATGAACTGGTCATCCTGCGGACGGGGCCGAATGACGATGAGTGGGACGATTCGCGACTGCCAAATATGCTCGTGACCGCGATGCAGGAGAGAGAGCCTCAATGAAGTTTTATGCAGTAACCGTGCTCGCATCGATCGTATTACTCGTTGGCTGCGGCGGTGATCCCGAGCCGGGCGTGGCGTTCGAAGACGAGCGGCTCCCGGTGATCGACATGCACCTGCACACCGGAACGTGGGAAGGCTCTCCCCCCGGATTCCAGGCGCGCCTGTCCGAGCGGGTCCCCAGGGGATTCAAGTGGGTCATGCCGATTCTGACGGACAGGTGGCTGAGCGCCGACCATATTCTCGGTGAGCTGGACGGCGCGGGCATCTCGGGTGCCGGCGTTTTCGCGGTTTACAGCCCACATACGACCGGGATCGCGACGAACGAGCTCGTCGCCGATGTCATTGCGGTCGATCCCAAGCGAATGTTCGGTTTTGCGAGCATTCGTGTGGATCAATGGAATCAGGACAGCCGCGAGCAACTCGCTGCATTCGAGCGCGCGCTGACGGAGCTGGATCACATGATCGGCGTCAAGCTCGCCAATGCTCACCAGCAATTCCGGTTCGACGACCCGCGGTTCTACGAGATCTACGACATCGCGGGCAGGCTCGGCAAACCGATTTACCTGCATACGGCGACGAGCCCGAATCCAGGTACGCGGCTGGAGCCGCCGTATACCGATCCTTACTATCTGGAAGAAGCGATTCGGCGTTATCCGGACACCGTCTTCATCCTCGGTCATGCCGGGTGGGACAGTTATCACCGCAAGCTGACCTACGTCGACGGCTGCATCGATCTGGCTCAGCGTTATGACAACGTGTACATGGAGCCCGGCGCGCTCGGCGCCACGCGCGCGGAAGAGGTTCTCCCCGATTTCGTTCGGCGGATCAAGGACGGTAAGGTGACGCACAAGCTCATCTACGGCTCCGACGGGCCGCAGTATCCGGGTTACATATCCCGGCACCTGGACAACTTCGTCGCGGCGATGAGAGACGCCGACTATACACAGGAAGAGATGCGCATGATCCTGGCCGGTAACTTCATCCGCGTGTTCGGCATTGACGAGATCGAGTTGTGACGATGATCCAAATACTCAGACAACGCAGGGTCACTCCGGTCGCTATCCTGTTGGTCAGCCTGATCGGAATCCTGGCTGGTTGCGGTGGCGAGCCCGAGGTGCGCACCGAGCCGGTCGCGCTGAGCGGAAACATCATCGTTCCGGACGGCGTTCCTGCCGACGCAACCGTTTACGTGAGCCTGTATCACGCATGGGCCCTGGAGGGCGATCTGCGGCATCCGGTCGAGTTTATCGAAGGATTCGAAGGCACAGCGGGCGAGTTTACGCATGAGTTCGACTACCCGGTCGACGCGGGCGAAGGCCTGCTGGTGTATGCGTGGATCGACAGTGACGCCGACGGCATTCTGTGCACGCCGACCGTGCGGGTCGACAGGGCAGGGCTGACCGAAGTCGACGGCTTCGTCCCGGGCGACGTCACGGTCGATGTTGAGCTGACCGCACCGTGTGCCGGCCCGGACTGGTTCTATCCGCCGGCCGAGTGAGGTCTAACGACTGGCGACGTCCCGCGCGTCGAGCCCGCCGCTAACCGACGTCGATCGATTGATCGATCTCGTCCGACCATGCCTTGATCCCGCCGGTCACGTTATGCAGGTTCGTATAGCCGCGGCGACGCAAAGCGTCCGCAAGAGCCTGGCTGCGCCCGCCCATGTGACAGTGAATGATGATTTCGGCGTCTTTGGGTAGCGACTCGACCATCTGCATCGCGTCGTCGTTCCACTGGTGGGACCCTTCGATCACACCTTTCTCGCGTTCGTCGTCGCCGCGAACGTCGATCAGCACCAGGTCTTCGCCATCGTCGATTTTCCTTTTCAGGACGTGAACCGTCATCTCGTTGACCGGCGGCGGTGCGTTCGGGTTGTCGAAGCTGAAGTGCGTGCCGGTCAGATCTTCTTCGAGGACCATGTTCAGGCCGTCGGCGCGCTCCGCGGTCCAGGGATCCATATGAATTTCGATCTCACCGACGGTCGTTTTCACCGCGCCTTCGCGGTTCGGGTCCAGGCTGATCTGATGCGTCCAATCGGCAGCGATCTGCAGATGCAGCGCCGCGCCGGGATGTGACGACATTGCGTTCTTCATGGCTTCGATGCCGTTGTCGGAGATCGTAATCGACGGAGCATCGACTTGCGGCGCCGTCATGCCGAGTGCGCCGCCGAGTTCGCCGCTCTTCATCATGTCCTGCACGATATCGCACCCGCCGATCAGTTCGCCCTCGATGTACAACTGCGGAATCGTCGGCCAGTTGGCGTATTCCTTGATGCCCTCGCGAATCTCCGGATAGTCGAGCACGTTGACGGTCATGTAGTCGGGCAGCAGCATATTGAGCGTCGATACGGTAGTCGCCGAAAAGCCGCATTGCGGCTGCGCGGGCGTGCCCTTCATGAACAGCACGACGCGGTTGTCGGCCAGCACTTTGTCGATGATCCCCCGGGTTTCTTCGTCGAGCGCCATTGCGGACTCCTTTCGTTTCGGCGTGTTGTTCGAACAGACGCGTGACGCTATCGGCTGCGCCGCCCGTTGTCAATATAGTTTCGTATCGCTACTATCGGGGGATGTCCAAGCGAATACCCATCAAGACTCGAGCAGCGACGGAGGTCGCCGACCTGATCCTGCGGCTGAGTCGGACCGCCTACGCCGATTGCGCGGGGCAGGGTATGACCCAGGCACAGTGGATCGCGATGCGGTTCTTCTCTCGCGCCAATCGCTTCTCGCGCACCGTGTCGGGATTTGCCGAATATCATGCCACCACCCGCGGCACGGCGTCGCAGACGATTCGCAACCTGGTCGACCGCGGATATTTGGCGCGCACTCCCTCTTCGCGCGACGGGCGCAGCGTGCTTTTCGATTTGACGAAAGAAGGTCTGCGCAAGCTCGTTGCGGATCCGCTGGAGTCGCTGGTAGACGCGGCTGAGAGCCTCCCTGACGCCCAGCGCTCGAACACGACAAATGGGCTGCGAGCCTTACTCGCGGAGCTGGAGAACGCCGCGAAATGCCAGACCTCCATCGGCAGATGCGCGCTGTGTGGCCATTTGCGCGCCGGAACCGATTCCGGCGGCCAGTGTCGGCTGATGCAGGAGCCGCTGCGAGCGGAAGAACTCGACGAGATATGTGTGCGTTTCGATGCGCGTGACTGACGCGATCAGTCGGCCAGCACAAGTTGTTGCATCGTGATCAGGTCCGAAACGTCCAGGGCCCCGTCGCCTCCTGCAGGATAGACGTCAGCGCGCGCTCTTTGCTGCTTATCGCGCTGCTTGTCGCCGATGATGGCCTGCTGGAAAAGCGACAGGTCACGGACGTCGATCGTGCCGTCGCCGTTCACGTCACCGCTGATCCGGGTGCGCCACGCAAGGGCATAGTCCCAGCGGAAGTTGCCTTGCCCGGCTCCCTGCTTGATGCGCAGCATGTGCGGCGTGCCGGCTTTAAGAAACGCGCGAATATTCTCGTTGTTTTCGGTCACGCTGGCGGACTCCGCAACGAGAACCTGCCCACCACCGGTTACGTCGAACAGCTGCAGATCAAGGTTATATAGCACCGCTGCCTGATTGAAATTTGACCAGCGGCCCGGATCGATCTCCACGTTCCAGACGAGTGACACGAGGAATTCGACGGTTTCAGAACCGGTCGTAAAATAGTATGTCGCTTGCGCATTACTCCCATTGGATCCGCCGAAAGCCGCATCGAAGTCGAATCCGGTCGACGCGATGTTGCCGGTCCCGTTTTCCTCGACGCTATCCTGTTCGCCCGCTGCAATGATGTGGTAACTGTTATAGACATTCAGTTGCCCGGCGCCGTAACGGCGATCGAGTCCGTTGTCCCTTTGGTTTACCGCGGCGACGCGATAATCGATGATATCGACCGGGTCGCTCGTCGGATGAGAATTGTTGGTGACCCGTTCCGCGCCGGCCATCAGCGTCGCTTTGATGACTTCCGAGCGCTCGGCATTGAGGATCGAATCGCCGTTGCGATTAGTCGTCGACCCATTCGACAGCGATGGATTCGCGCGTGCTGCGTCGATGAGGAATATCGTTGCGGATCCGACCCGCGGCGTCGCAGTGCTGGGCCATGTTTCCGGAGCCACCAGATCGGGGCGCGTCTGCTCAACGCTATACGCCGCATCGCCCGCGACGGTCCTGGATCCGGCATTCGTCGGCGATCCCGTCTTGTTCACGGCAATTGCGTTTCGCGAGCTGCCGAACAACGCGGAGCTGTTTCCGGTGAATCCCACGATCTGGATAAATTCGTCTTCGTCGATGAGCCAGTCAATTCGTCGCAGCAGATTGAGGTTCACATTGTCATCGCCGTAATGTCCAACCCAACTATGGTTCGCAACGCGACTGGCGGAAATCAGGGGTTCGGCATTCTGCAGCAGGCGCAGAAAATCCCCTTGGTTCCAATCGTTCGCATGATAGGACCTTATGCTCGGATTCGGCGCAAAACCGATGTCAGGAGTCATCCCAGTGTCGCCGAAGAATCGACTTCCTACGCTTGTCGCGTGCCCGGAGAAGGGTGAACTGACTGGCGGTCCGGTTTCGCCTTCGGTGATCGATCGGCTGCCGGGATCCGGCGCCCAGGCTCCGGGACAGGTCCCATCCGGGAGCACACTCTCCGTGCAGGCCTCGATGATCGAGACTGTCAGGCCGTTACCATCCGGCAAGGCCGCGCCGAGTTCCGACTGCAACACGGAGTAACCGACGTCGTCGGCAAATGTCGTCGCTACCGCGGCGAATGCGGTCGAACAAACGGCCCCCATACCGCCGGCCAGCAGGCTGAGCAGAAATCGATTAATGCTTTTTCTCCACCACGTCCGTTCTTTCGAACCGACACGGTCCCCTTTTTCGAGAATCGGTATCTTGCCCTGCGGCGCGAGTTTACTGCGGGCAGATTCTTTGCTCGAACCAATCTAAACGAGACGAGCAGAATTTTAGCGCTAACTCACCATAACCGGCACGATGTTTCTTACCTTAACGTTAACCGCAAGATGTTCTGAATGTGCAGTAGTGTCGAGTTTTTTTCAGTTGAAAATACAGGAGGAAGGTCTCCGGTCGACGACCTGTCCTCGATGGGGTCGACAGCCAGCTAGACGGAGAACGACGATCCGCAACCGCAGGTCGTCTGCGCGTTCGGATTGCGAATGACGAACCGCGAGCCTTCCAGATCTTCCTTGTAGTCGATCTCGGCATCGATCAGGTACTGAAAGCTCATCGGGTCGACCAGCAGCGTGACGCCCTGGTTCTCGAAGCGCATGTCGCCGTCCTGGGTGTCTTCGTCGAAGGTGAAACCATACTGGAAGCCCGAGCAACCGCCGCCACTGATGAACACCCGCAGCTTCAGGTCCGGGTTATCTTCCTGGGCGATCAGGTCGCCGACCTTCGAGGCCGCGGCGTCGGTAAAGGTCAGTACGGGTGCGTTCGTCATGTTGGCCGTGTTCTCCATGGAGGCTAAGCTACCCAGTCAGACCGGCTGCTGTCAATATAGTTCGGTTTCGCTACTAAATTACGGGCACCCACGGCGGCTTCCTTGACTTATTGTCGCGCTGCGGTACGGTCGCTGCGAAGCTCCTGCATGCGAATGACACCTTGACCCATCGGCAATATCCCACCGACGACATACTGGCCGAATATGGCCTGCGTGCGGCTGACATCAACCCGCTCGGCACTGGTCTGATCAATCACACGTGGACCGTCGATGCAGAGCCCACGGCCCGGTATGTTCTGCAACGTGTGAATGACGTTTTTTCGCCCGCCGTTAATGCTGATATCGACGTCCTGACTAAGCACCTCGAAGACTGCGGCGAGCCGACTTGCCGCGTCGTACCCACGAATAACGGTGAGCTGTGGGTCACGAACGATGCGGGTAACTGGCGCCTGCTGACCTGGGTCGAAGGCGTCAGTCATGACTCGCTCAAGACTCCCGCGCAGGCGCATTCCGCGGGCGGGCTGCTGGCTCGCTTTCACCGCGCCGTCGACGGCCTCGAGCACGAGTTCGCCACGCAACGGCCCGGGGTTCACGACACGCCGCGTCACCTTGCCTTCCTGCGCGAGACGCTGGAAGCGCAAACGTCGCATCCTCACTACGCGACGATCGCGCCTCTGGGTCGCCGCATCCTTGCCACAGCCGATGCGCTGCCCAAATTGCCGCCGACGCCGGACCGCGTCGTACACGGCGACCCGAAGATCAACAACATCCTGTTCAGTCACGATACGGATGACGCCATCTGCCTCGTCGATCTCGATACGATCACGCGGATGCCCTTGCCGCTGGAACTGGGCGACGCGATGCGCTCATGGTGCAACCCCGCCAGCGAAGACCATGCCTATGGCGAGTTCGCCGCAGCGCTGTTCGGCGACGCGATTCACGGATACGCGGAAGTCGCGCGTGGTTGGATCCGCCGCGACGAATGGTCGAGCATCGTCGACGCTACGCAAACGATCCTAGTGGAACTGGCGTCTCGTTTCTGCGCCGACGCACTGAACGAATCCTACTTCGGCTGGAACCCGGAACGGTTCTCCAGTCGCACGGAACACAACCAGGTTCGTGCAGCCGGCCAGCTAACGGTTGCCGAGTCCCTGGTTGCGCAGAGAGCCGATCTCGAGGCGACCCTCACCGCCGCATTCGCTGCCTAGTCGGACCAGGCCTCCGCTTCATCCATCGCGCGTCGATAGAAACGCAGGTTTATCGACAGAAACGTGAATGCTACGACGCCGGCGCCGATTGCAACGATAGCCAGCGTATAGCGCAGCGCGGATTCGTCAGCGAATACGTAGTCGGTGATCATCCCGACGCCGGCACCGCCGATCGACAGACCGATCACGTTGAGGACGAAGTAGTACAAAGCGGTCGCCTGGGCGCGGACCTGGTTCGGCGTGATCATCATCAAACCGGCAGCGCCGGTCGCCGTGACGCCCGCCGCACCGATACTGGCCGGCACGAGCATTGCGATAGCGAGTTCGGCAGATGGCATCAACGGAGCCAGGATTGCGCCGGGAATAAACAGGAAGGCGAACATGAACGTAGCGCGCATGTGGCCGTCGCGGTAGCCCTTGCGATACAGCCGATCGGCCACGGCGCCGGCGAGGTTGACGCCGATCGGTCCGCAGATCAGGTTGATGAGGCCGTACGCGAGGCTGATCTGTGGAATGCTCCAGTCCCAGGTTCGTATGAACATCGTCGGAATCCAGAACAGGAATGCGTAACCGATGCACGTGACGACGGACATGCCGAGGAAGTGACTGCCGTACAACCGCCAGCGTTCAGTCAGGTATCGCACGGTGCGGCGAATCGTCATGTTGTCGGTTTCGCCGCCGTCGGCGGTCGCGATCCTGAGTTTGCCGCGGCGGACCGGTTCTCGCACCGTCGCCATCAATAGCGCAATCAGCAGTCCAGGGAGTCCGACGATCAGAAACACGGTCTGCCACGGCCGGAGTTCGCCGACGATGGGCAGAACGAGACTCGGCGACGTCGCGACGATGGCGATCACCCAGCCGCCACCGATCATCGCGATCCCGGCGCCGAGAGATACGCCCATGTTGTAGAAGCTGATGGCGCGACCACGCCGCTCTCGCGGGAAATAATCGCTGATCAGTGACAGCGCGCTCGGATTCAGGGTTGCCTCGCCGACACCGACGCCGACACGAGCCAGGAACAGCTGAGCGAAGGTACGGGACAAGCCGCAGGCGGCCGTCATCATGCACCAGATCGTGATGCCGATCGCGATGATGCCGCGGCGGCTGAAACGGTCGGCCAACCAGCCGATCGGAAGGCCCAGGATCGTGTAGAACAATGCGAATGCAGGGCCCATGATCAGCCCCATCTGCGTATCGCTGAGTCCGAGGTCCTCGCGGATCGGCTCGACGAGCAGCGCCAGGATCTGACGATCGAGGAACGATACGACGTAGCCGATCGTCAGCACGACGACGACATACCAGGCGTAGCTTCTGCGGGGGTAGCCGTCGGTCGTCGTCGTTTCCGTCATGCCTTCAGGTTATTCCCGGTCGCGCGCATCAATGACAGCTAGTGCAGGATTCGAGTCGCGCGATTCTCGCCTGTCGAGTCGAAACCGGGCCGGCCGGCCAATCGTCTGTGTGGCAATAGTCGCATGCGTAGTTGCGCGTGGATACAACCCGGTGTGAGTCTTCAAAATGCCGGTAGCCATCGCGAGCGCGCCGCCAACCTGACGCGTCGTTCGCCTCGCGTCGTCCGGCATCGAGCCTCGGTCCGGGCTCTGCGTCGATGAACTCGATGATTTCTGACAACGAACGATCCGCTCGATCCGCAGCCTTTCGGCCTGCAATCCGGCCCATCAGGACGGCGGGCGCGAGGAAAGTCCCCGAACCTCCGTAGCGACCGTTGATCGCAGCGACGCCGGTCGATTCGCCGGCCGCCAGCAGACCCGGGACTGGCTCTCCGGCCGCGTCGACCACCTGGGCCTCGATATCGACCGCCAAACCCCCGAGATTCTTGCGTGTCATTGGAAACAGCTGCAGCGCATGGAAAGGCGGTTTCTCGATCGGCTTGGGTTTCGGCCCACTGTCGGCAGAGAATCGATTGAAATCTTTGTCCTCGCCGGCTGCAATGAACCCGTTGTAGCGATTGATTGTCGCCTCGAGCGCGTTGGCGGGCAGGCCGACTTGTTCGGCGAGTTCGGTCAATGTGGCGGCCTTGCCGGCGACGTCGGGGTTGTCGAGGATCTCCGCGCTAATGGTGTCGGGTTTCAGCCATTCCGCATCGCGAATTCGCAAGCGGCGCAGACCCTGGGCGTCGAAGACCATCCAGAAAGTCTGGCCGTTGGATGCCAGTACGGCGGACTCGGTGAGCTTCGTTGGCGCGGCTTCGTTCACGAAACGTTGACCGTCAGCATCGATCCAGATCGACGCCGAATTACTCACGTGCAGCGATCGGTGCGGCATGCGCGGGTTGGGTAGTCCGTTGACGAATGTGACTTGCGCGTCGAGACGCGTGACCGCCGCGCCGAGATCTGCGCCGAGCCGCAGGCCGTCGCCCATGGCATTCGGACCGACGCCCAGCAGGATGCGGTCCGGCCACTCGATGCCATCATGCCAGTTGGCGCGAACCAGTTCGAGATTGCTCTGAAATCCGCCCGTCGCGAGGATGATGGCGGCGGCGGCGAACTCACGCTCCTGTCCGTTGCGCGTATCGACGGTACGCACGACCAACAGGCCATCGTCCGTCCTGAAGATGTTCCCCGCGCGCGCATTCATGACCCAGTGAATATTGTCGCGCGTGAATGCTTCGCGCAGCAGCGGGACGATCACGTTGATCGCGGGCCCGCCCGCAAAATGAAATCGTGGCACGGATCCTTCAGGCGTATCGAGCAGGATATTGAACCGGACGCCGAACCCCGTGAGCCAGTCATAGACGTCTGCACTGGATCGCTCGGCGAACTGCGTGACCCAGGCCGGGTCTGCGTCCTCGCCCCATGCCAGCAAATCGGCCACGGCGAGATCCGGCGAGTCTTCGATACCCTTTTTTCTCTGCAGCGGCGTGTCGACCATGGCGAATCCGCCGGCGCGGACGGCGTGGCCTCCGGCCACTGAGGACTGCTCGACGATCAGAACGCTGGCGCCCGAGGCGCTGGCTTCGAGTGCCGCCGAGATGCCGGCGATGCCTGCGCCGATCACGATGACGTCCGCGCCGGTTCGGCGAGGTTCCGTGTTACACGCCGTCACCGCGCACACGGTCGCGAGCAACAGCGCAGCTCGCAACACCCTTACGGTGCAGCCGGCGGCGCGACGGGATCGGTTTCGGTCAGATCCTCGGGCGGATACGCCGGCAGCGCTTCGCGGACGTCTTCGTTCGTCTCTTCCGGCTGGGGCTCGACCGCATAGCCGGGCTGGTTGGCCGGCACCTTATCGGGCCGTTCTGCAGACGCCGCGGGATCATCGCTGGTTGGGGCCAACTCGCTTTCCAGTACATCGACCGGCACGTCTGCCTCTCGATTGACCGGTGGTTTTGGCAGACTCTGCCGCGCGATGTCGCGCTTCTGCTTCCGCAGCTCGTCCATGCCCTGTATCAGGACATTGACGAGGAACGCATTGTCCCAGCCGGATTTAAGCGGCTGAGGGCCGAGCGCCGGTCCGAGCCGCACGACGACGAGGTCACGCGAGGGCACGACGTAGACACGCTGAGCGCCGCGCCCTGAGAAGAAATAAACATCGTTGGCGAGAAACGGCTCACTGCGGTCGTACGCGCCGGCGGCGGACTCGTTGCCGCTCCGTGGATTGACTTCTTCCTCGTAGGCCAGCCAGGTCTGCCAGCCATACCATTTCGATACCGGGGAAGGCGCAACCATCCTGTCGATCCAGCCAGCCGAGACGAAACGATGGTCATTGATGCGCCCGCGGTTCAGCATCAACAGGCCGATACGCGCCCAGTCGCGCGCTGTCGCCATCAGGCAGCAACTCGTAAACGCATTGCCAAACTCGCTGTCGACCCAGACGCGCGCGTCGTCACCGCCGAGGTGTTTCCACAGGTAATCCTCGAGCAATTCCGAGTAGCGTTTGCCCGTCGCGGTCTCGAGCGCGGTTCCAAGCAGCTCGGAGTTAATATTGTTGTAGTCGAAACGGGTGCCCGGTTCCCAATCGGCTAGCGGCGTTCTGAGCACGGCGGGCTGCGAGTCGCCGGAATATAGCCAGCGGAAATCGTCGGTGAACGGGTTTAGCGTGAAGTTGTATTGCGCGAGGCCCGACGACATCATCATTAGCTCGTCGAGCGTGATGTCGCCTCGTGGGTCGTCTTCCCATTGCGGAACGTAGCGGGCAATCGGATCGTTGACTGATCCGATGACGCCATCCTCGATGGCCGCACCGACCAGCAAAGCCATCAGCGACTTGTGCATCGATTGCGACTGGGTCAGGCTGGACGCATCCCAGCCATCCGCATACCACTCGGTCTGGATGCGTCCTTTGTGAATGACGATCAGCGCATGCGACTCGAAGCGCGCCGCGAATTCTTCCGCCGCTCGAAGGGCCAGCGGCGTGATCGTGCGCCGATCTTCATCAGCCACCGGAATCTGGAACGAACCATCACCCGAGACGAGTTCGTTCGGTCTGAGCAGCCGCGGCTCGCTTCCCGCAAGCTGCAGGAAGGTATTCGTGTAACGTCGCCACAACCAGGGATCCTGAAAGTAGAGCGACAACAGCCCGACTGCCAGCAGGATCACGATAAGGAGCAGAACCCGGAACCGCGCCATCACGATCGCCTCACGTCAGATAGACCGCGCCAGTATCGCGATGTACGGAGCAAAAAAAAAGGGGTGTCAGCACCCCTTTTCCGCGATCATGCCGGAACTGACCGGATTCCCCGTTCAGAAGTTCAGATACAGCGTCGCGGACCACTCGCGCGGCGGCAGCACCGCGCGAATATTAGTGAAGCCTTCTGCGAAGATATCCGAGATGAAGGCGTCACGGCCGGTGTGGATCGGGTCAGTCGAC
>JBLYYV010000079.1:0-4606 GCA_048550095.1 Gammaproteobacteria bacterium | reverse complement strand
CTCTATGACGTGACGCTTGCGGACGAGTGACATGGCCATTCGCCCGGCCGCGCGCCCGAAGCCCATCCAGCGAATGACCGCACCGTTCTTCTCTGCGGCGAGTATGCGTTCTACGGCCCACGGTGTCACGGTCTCGACATGGTCCGCGAGCATGTTCAGAAACTTCATGTTCTTGCCGAAGAACTCATCGCGCTTCTCGGCGCGCGGCACCGCCATTTCGGTCGTCACGATACCGGGCGACAAAAAGCCGACCTTCACGGGTGAATCGGCCGCCTCCTTGACCAACGCCTTCGTGACATACCTGACGCCATATTTGGAGACGCCATACGGGACCTGCTCCAGCCCGATCATTCCCTCCGAGCCGAAGCCTTCCATATTGAAGATCCAGCCCGAACCCTGTTTCTGCATGCCGCGCATCGCAACGACACTACCGCGGATAACACCCAAAAGGTTGGTATCGATCGTATCGCCGATCTCCGGCCAATCGAGCGCCGCGAGCCGCGCCTTGCGATTATTCCGACCGGCATTATTGATCCAGTAGTCAATCGCACCGAAACGTGCGTGAGCCGCTGACCACAGCGCCTCCACGGAATCGATCGACGTGACATCGCAGGCGTGCCCAGCGACCGTGACGTGCGGATAGGCCGCAGCGAATTCGCGCACGACTGCGTCGACGGTATCGGCATTACGCCCCGAAATCATGACCGCGTGACCCCGCTCCAGGAACTCCCGCGCGAGCCCGAACCCGATGCCGCGGGTACTGCCGGTGATGACGACGTTGGCCATGAACACTCCCGATGGATGGGTCGCGAAAGTCTAGCAGCATATCCACACGGCAGGCGGCGCCGGGCAAGCGCGGATCGGCAAGTCGACGGAACGGACCGGCGAGCGATTGCCTCCGCCGCGGGGACGTCTCGTTGCAGCGAGTCCATTTGTTGCCCGGCTTCACGGATCAGAGTAACTTTTCCCGGTCGCTTCTGAGCCGGGCCGGCAAGCCGCCCGAACCCGGCTGGCAATCCGCCGGACGATGCAGCGAACCAAGTTTGTTCCGCGTTGTCGAAACCGCTGGCGCACTTATTGCGAATATGTTTATAAGCTGATGAAACAACTGATATTTACTTTAATGCTGGTGATGTCGTCGGCCCTTTGCGTAGCGCAGGACACCAAGGGCAACGAGGAGACTTTCGACGGCCTCGTTCCGGTGAAAAATTCCGCCTTCAAGCGCGCCTGGGCCGCGCCCGACATCGACCTGTCGCGCTATACCAAAGTCATCCCGCTCGGGGCGGAGTTCGAGTATCGGGCCGTACGCGGCGGCACGGGCACGTCGTTCAGCCGGTCGAATCAGCGGGAGTTCCCGATCAGCGACAAGGACAAGGCCAAGCTCGTCGAGGTGGTCGGCGAAGTCTTCGACGAGGAGCTGCAAAAAAGCACGCGTTTCGAAATCGTCCAGGAGCCCGGGCCTGACGTCCTGATTCTGCTCGGCACCCTGCTCGACATCGTGTCGCTGGTGCCGCCGGAACGATCCGGACGGACGGAGGTCTATCTGTCGCGAGTGGCTGAGGCGACGCTGGTTCTGGAATTACGTGATTCGATGAGCAACGAGACGCTGGTGCGCGCAGCCGAGCGGCGTGCGGCCGAGCGTCCCGGCGGCAGCATGAACATGATGTGGTCCAACCCGGTCACGAACTGGGCCGAGGTCCGGAGGCTCGCGCGCAGCTGGGCCACCAAGCTGCGTAAGGGCCTCGATTCGGTCGAGGGCGTCCCGCAGCCATCCGGCGACGCCGCAGCGCCGTGATGCGGCGCCCTCCGCCCTCGGGCCGGGCGGCGTGGTAGACTCGATCTAAATTTGTAACGACATTGCAGGAGTGAATTGATGCAGCCGAATCGTCAAGTTGAACGAAATCAACAGGGAGCGACCGCCATGTACCAGGACGTGGTGCGTGAGTCGACGCTGGCGACCAATAGGGTCCTCAGGAATACGTACATGCTGCTGTCGATGACGCTGCTGTTCAGCGCGTTGATGGCCGGCGTCGGCATGGCGATGAATATGCCGTTCATCAACCCGTTCATCACGCTCGCGGGCTACTTCGGCCTGCTGTTCCTGACCTACAAGTTCAAGAATTCGGCGATCGGCATCGCCTGCGTATTCGCCCTGACCGGTTTCATGGGGCTGACCCTGGGTCCGCTGCTGAGCGTGTATATCGAGAGCGTGCCGAACGGCGGCGAACTCGTTCTGACCGCGCTTGGCGCGACCGGCCTGATCTTCCTGGGTCTGAGCGCCTACGTGCTGACCACCCGCAAGGATATGAGCTTCATGGGCGGCTTCCTGATGGTCGGGCTGCTGGGCATGCTGGCCGTGATCGTGATCGGCCTGTTCGTCGATCTGTCCGCGTTCCAGATGGCCATCTCCGCCGGCATCGTGCTGCTGATGGGCGGCATGATCCTGTACGAGACCAGCGCGATCATCCACGGCGGCGAGACCAACTACATACTCGCGACCGTGTCGTTGTACGTCGCGCTGTACAACATCTTCGTCAATCTGCTGATGTTGCTCGGCATGGGTGGCGACGACTAGATCCGCGACGCGTTAACTCGCGCAAGCAAAAAGCCCCGCATCGCGGGGCTTTTTTTGTGCCGGCCGAATCGCCGTCGCCCTACTCCCGACTCAAGTCCAGGCCGGTGTGTTCGGCGACGAACGCCCATAGATCGGCGTACTGATCGATGTTCTTCGATATCGATCGACCGGCGCCGTGGCCGCTGCGGGTCTCGATGCGAATCAAGGCGGGGTTATCGCAACCCTGCGCGTGTTGCAGGGCCGCCGCATACTTGTAACTGTGCCAGGGCAACACCCGATCGTCGTTGGTGTCCGCAAGGACCAGTGTCGGCGGATAACAATGACCTTCTCGCAGGTTGTGATAAGGCGAATACGCGTATTGCGCGGCGAACTCATCGGCGTTCTCGCTGAGGCCATAGTCGCTCGCCCATTGGCGCGCGTTGCCGCTCGCCGTGTGATAGCGCAGCATATCGAGCACGCCGACGGCCGGGATCACGGCGGCGAACAATTCGGGTCGCTGGACCTGGGTCGCGGCCGCGAGCAACCCCCCGTTACTGATGCCCCAGATCGCCAGGTGCTCGGGACTCGAGACACCCTTGTCGATCAGCCATTCCGCCGCGGCGATAAAGTCGTCGAACACGTTCTGTTTCGTGAGCTGCGTGCCCGACCGATACCACGCCTCGCCGTATTCGCCGCCACCGCGCAGGTTCGCCGAGACGTAAATGCCACCCGCCTCCAGCCAGGCGAAGCGCGCCGACGAGTAACTCGGCAGGATCGAGATATTGAAGCCGCCGTACCCATAGAGCACCGTCGCGCGGGGCTGACTGAGGTCGAGGTCCTTGCGATGCACGATGTAGATCGGCACGCGTGTCCCATCCTCGCTCTCGACGAAGACCTGGCGGGACGTGAACGCCTCGGTGTCGATCGCCACGTCCGGCACGCTGACGGGATTGACCGTGCCGCGCTCGATGTCATAGCGATACACGGCGCGCGGCGTCGTGAAATCGGTATAGGAAAAGAAGGTCTCGTCGTCGTCCAGGCGGCCGGCGAATCCGTCGACCGATCCCTGGCCGGGCAAGTCGATGTCCGGAAGACGGGTACCGTCCGGCTCGAACACCCGCACCTGCGCGTGCGCATCGATCAGGTAGCGGACGAAAATCTTCCCGCCGACCAGCGACGCGGCGCCGATCGCGGCATCGCCCTCGGGAATGACGGTTTTCCAGTTATCAGGATCAGGACGATCGAGGTCGATCGCGATGACTCGCCCGAGCGGTGCATCGCGAATGGTGCTGAAGTAGAACACCGAGCCGTTGTTGCCGAGAAACTCGTAGCGCGCGTCCCAGGCATCCAGGAGTCGAATCGTCTCCGGATCGGGAATGCCATCCTGCAGGCGCTTGTAGTAGAGCGCGTTCGCCTTGTAGCCGTCGTAGAGCTCGATGACGAGATAGTCGCCGTCATCCGTCACCGAGGCATAGGGATTGCGCGTGCGCGAATCCGGAACGCGATAGATCTCGACATCTTCGGACTGGCTCGTCCCGATCTCGTGATACCAGACGCTGACCTGCTGCTGATCATCGTAGCCCTGACCATCCTCCGTGCGCGGGTAGCGGCTATAGAAGAATCCGCTACCGTCGACCTGCCATGACACAGTCGAGAACTTGATGCCGCGTATTTCGTCGTCGAGATCCGCGCGTGTCTCGACGTCGCGCACGCGCCAGATGCGCCAGTCGGTGCCGCCGTCGGAGACGCCGTAGGCGAGCGATTCTCCGCCCGGACTCAGGAAGTAACTGCAGATCGACGCCGTGCCGTCGCCGGACAACTCGGTTGCATCGATCAGCAGGGTGCCGCGATCCGCCACATCGGTCGTGGTCCAGATGCTGTCCTGCTCATCGGTGCCGGAGTTGTAGGAATAGACGTAACGCCCGCCGTTTTCCTCCGGAATCGAAAAACGTTCGTAGTCGAAAAGTTCGCCGAGTCGCCGCGCGAAATGCGCGCGCGTCGGCAAGCCGTCGAGATACGGTCGCGACAAGGCGTTTTCGGCCGTGACCCAGG
>JBLYYV010000078.1:0-13269 GCA_048550095.1 Gammaproteobacteria bacterium | reverse complement strand
TAGACGCCGCGACGCGTCGGCTCCATCTCGTCGATCAGTTCCATGGCGCGTACCTTGGGCGCGCCGACCAACGTACCCGCCGGAAAGGCCGCCGCGAACAGATCGAATGCGTCCTTGTCGGTCGCCAACTCACCCTGTACGCCGCTGACGATATGCATGACATGGCTGTAACGCTCGATCGAGCGGTACGGCTCGACATGCACCGACCCCGCCGCGGCGACGCGCCCGAGATCGTTACGCGCCAGATCGACGAGCATGACGTGTTCGGCATTCTCTTTCTCGTCCGCGAGGAGCGACTGCTCGTGCGCCACGTCCTGCTCCGCATCCTTGCCGCGCGGGCGTGTGCCGGCGATCGGCCGCAGCGACGCGCGTCCCGCGTGACATTTGACCAGCGCTTCCGGCGACGAACCGACAACCTGCAGGTCGCCCAGATCGAAGAAAAACATGTACGGCGAAGGATTCAACAACCGCAGCGCGCGATAGGTCTCGAACGGCGACAGGCTGTGTGTGCCTGAAAACCTGACGGACATGACAATCTGGTAGATATCGCCCTTGGTGATGTATTCCTTGCAGCGGTCGACCGCCGCCATGAAGTCGTCCTGCGACAGGCTCTGCTCCGGCTCCGTATAGCTTGCTGCGCCACGGCGCTCGGGCAGTGGCCCGCGCAGCAACCGCAGGACTTCCTCGCGCAGCGCGGCCCGATCCTCATCGCTACCCGCATGCAGCAGGGCGATGCGCCGCGTCAGGTGATCGAATATCAGCAACGAGTCGGTCGACAGATAGGCGGCACTCGGGGAATCCGGAATCGCACGCCCCGCCGGTGCATTCTCCAGTCGCTCGAAGTATCGAACGAGGTCATAGCCAGCGATTCCAACGAGCCCGCCGGAAAACGGCATGCCTTCGACGACCGGCGCGAGTTCCGGCGTCGTGGCGAGCAAATTCCGCAGCGTATCGAGCAACTCAGCGGTGCTGCCGGGTGTTGAATGCGTTTCACCGTTCAGGCGCATGCCGTCGTCGTCGAGCCTGAATTCCGTCACGTCGCCGAACCCTAGAAACGAATAACGCGCCAGGTAAGCGCCGCCCTCGACGCTTTCGAGCAGGTATCGCGGCTGCAGCGGGGCGAGCTTCAGGTACGTCGATACCGGCGTATCCAGATCCGCGCTGATGTCAAATGGTGCTTCCATGTTCTTCGTCAAAATATCCTGGCAAAAAAAAACCCATCGCCGCTTAGCGGAGATGGGTTTGTCGGCTGTTCTGTCGTGACGCGCTAGCCCGCAACCCTCTCCGCGGAGAAGGCCCACCACCAGTTTCCGTTATTGGCTGCGCGAATCATGGCGCGCAGTATCCATGCTGGGGCCCCCGGACGTCAAGTATTCCGTGGGTTCAGAGGTCATACATAATTGGCAGAATAATCGTGAAAGCGAGCCACATGATCAGTGTCAGCGGAATTCCGATGCGCAGGAAATCCGAGAATCGATACCCGCCGGTACTCATGATAAGCAGATTCGTGTGGTAACCGATCGGCGTCGCGAAACTCATGTTCGCGCCAAAAATGACCGCCAGGATGAACGGCTCAACGGGAACGTTCAGTTGCTGAGCGATACTGATCGAGACCGGCGTCCCGATGACGGCCGCCGCATTGTTCGAGACGACGTTCGTCATAATCGTCATCAGCAGGATCAGGCCACTGAGTATCAACGGCACGGGCAGTGGTTGCGTAATAAACACGAATATCTGGGCGATAAATTCCGCGCCCCCGGTTTCCATCAGGGCGAAACCGAGCGACAGGCTCGCAACGATGATCATGATGACGGCCGTGTTGAGCGAGGCACCCGCATCGCGCCAGGTCAGGCAGCCGGTCAACAGCATCAGCGCCACACCGCACAGCGCGCTGACGGAGATCGGCATGATACCGGTAGCCGCGAACGCGACCACGCCGATGATGATGCCCATGGCGACGGGCGCTCGTTTCGTATGGGGCAAATCCGTCGTCGCATCGAGCACCAGCGTCGTGCCGCTCTCACGCAGGCTGCGCAGCGCGTCCCGCGAGCCCTGCACCAGCAGCACGTCGCCGGCACGCAGCCGAATGGAACCGAGATCGCCCGCGACGTCCTGCATCGAGCGAGCCCTGTGGATCGCCAGCGGAAACAGGCCAAACCGACTCCCGAACTGCGCCGCGTTGAGCGTGCGGTGATGCAGGGGCGAGCCCCGTGTAATGACGACCTCGGCGAGTTGCTGACCCTCGGTCTCCAGCGGAACATCTTCTCCCACCGGATGCTCGCCGTCGGTGACGTTATAGAGCGTCGCGCCAAGCGCCTGCTCGAATTCCTTGAGCCGCTCGGCGGAATCCTTCACATACAGCCGATCGCCCGGCTGTAACGTGACCGACGGAAGTTTCGCGACGAACAAAGTCTCGGTACGCTGGATGCGGTCGACGCGCATCCGGTTCTCGGTTCGCGCGCGAATCTCCGACAACGTCTTACCGGGCGCGAATCCATCCTCGTTGATGTACAGCACGGCGCTGAACAGTCGCGGCGACGTATCCGACATAAAGGGCTTGCGCACCGGCAGCATACGGGGCGCGATCACCCATAGGAATAGAAGGCCTGCGCCACCTGCAATCAATACCGGCAGGGTGAAATCGAACATCTCGAACCGGCGTTGCCCGAGATCCGCCGCGATGCCAACGACCAGCAGGTTCGTCGACGTGCCAATCGTCGTCGCCATGCCGCCGATCAATGTCGCGAGACCCATCGGCATCAGGATCTTCGAGGGCGGCCGGCCGGCGCGCAGACACACTGCGACCAGCACAGGCAGCAGCATGACGACGATCGGCGTGTTGTTCAGGAATGCACTGGCGACTGCGCCGACAATCAGCGTCAGAAATAACGCCGTCATTGGCCTGTCCAGCCAGTACCTCGACATGATGGAGGCGAGTGGCTGCAGCGCGCCCGTGGTCTCGAGCCCGCGACCGGCGATGAGCAGGGCGCAGATCGTGACCAGCGCTTCATGCCCAAAATTGAAAAAGAAATCGGAAGGCTGGATGTTGCCGTACGGCAGAAAAAAGAACCACAGGACCAGCAGAACCAGCACGCCGAGTCCCGTCGTTTCCAGCGGGATCCTGTCTTTAGTAAACAGAAACATCGCGAGCCCGGTCAGGAAGATGACGAAGACCGCGTGTATATTTGGCAGCTCAGGCAAAACTAGACCTTACTGTTTGACGGCCCGGATCGGCTCGAATATTCGGCTTAGGATACCTGATATCACTTCCATCCGGCATGGAAGGGTCATAAGATTCAGGGAAACAAGGCCAGCTGACCGTCTCGTCTCTTCCCCACCCAGCCCGGCCGCGGACACCAACACCATTCATACACGTCATGCCCGTGAGTAATCCGACCGAAGCGACGGGATTGCACCCCACAGCCAGACCGGCCGAAAGACGCAAAGACATTACCTTCGCGAAGAAGGATAAGGCGCTGCGCTACGATGTCCATGCCCTCGGGGAGATGATCGGCGACCTGCTCAAGGAACAGGGGGGCGAAGCGCTCTTTGATCTCGTCGAAGCGGCGCGTCGAACCGCGATCGATCGACGTGAAGGTGACCCGGCCGCCGGCACGCATCTCGACGCCCTCGTCCATTCACTGTCCGCCGCGACCGCGCGCAATTTCGTCCGGGCTTTCTCGACCTACTTCCAGGTCGTTAATGCCGCCGAACAGGTTCATCGTATCCGCCGCTGGCGCGACTACCTGAAAGACGATTCGATTCGACAGCCGGGCAGTTTCGAAGAGGCGATGCTGCAGTTAAAGGATAACGGTTTCGACCTGGAGGCCGTTTACAAACTGCTGTCCGAACTCTGGATCGAGCCCGTCTTCACGGCCGACAATATCGAACCGACTCGGCGCACCATTCTGCGCAAGCAACAGAATATCGTGCGTCGACTGGTCGACATTCAGAATCCCGTCCTGACACCGCAGGAAACGCATGCGAATTTCGAAAGCATTCGCAGCGACATCACGACGATCTGGCAGACCGAAGAGCATCCCATCGAGGAACGCACGGTGTTCGATGAACTCGAGCATGTGCTCTTCTTCCTGACCGACGTCATCTATCGGGCCGTACCGCCTTTCTATGACCGTGTTCGGGATGCGTTGACGAACGCTTACGGTGAAGAAGCGCGGAATCTGCGCATTCCGCAGATGATGAGCTTCGCATCGTGGATCGGCGGGGATATGGAAGTGAGGCGCGACATTACAGCGCGGACCATGCGCGAGACATTGGCCCGGCAGCGTTCTCTGATTCTGGATCTGTACTTCAACGAGTGCCGCGCGCTGTCCGGTAAGCTGAGTCAGAGTGCTTCGCGGGTCGGCATCTCCGACGAAATAACGGAGCGTATCAAGGAGTACGCAGGGCATTTCCCAAACGCCGCCGGTCAGGTACCGCTGCGCCACCGGGACATGCCTTACCGCACGTTCCTGAAACTGATCATGGAGCGGCTCCAGTCAACACATGATGACGACATCTTCCCGTACGAATCGGCCGAAGAATTCGGTAGCGACCTGCAACTCATTGCAAACAGTCTCCGGGCGAACAAGGGTATTCATGCCGGCCTGTTCAATACCAAGCGGCTCCTGCAACGGGTCGAAACCTTCGGCTTTCATTTCCTGACGCTCGATGTTCGCCAGAGTGCCCTCGTCAACCGGCAAGTCGTTGGCCAGCTGCTGGCCGAGGACGACTGGCTCGATCAACCAGCGGAAGCGCGCGAGCAGCGTATCCAGCAAGCACTGGAGAGTAACGAATCCCCCACCGCGGAGCCCAATAACGTCTCCAGGCGAGCGCTGGCGGTCTTCCAGGCGATCTCGTTTTGCCGCAGGCGCTACGGCAAGCAGGCGGTAGGTCCGTACATCATCAGTAAGGCACACGGCGTGGACGATATCCTGTCCGTGCTGCTGCTCGCACGCTGGGCGGAACTGCGCAAGAAAGACGGGCGCGTGCCGGTTGATATCGCGCCATTTTTCGAGACCGTGGGAGATCTCGCCGATTGCGCCGACACGATGCGCCAGCTGTTGCGGAACGATATCTACCGCATCCACCTCAAGCAGCGTGGCAACGAGCAGATGATCATGGTCAGCTATTCCGACAGCGACAAGGATGCCGGGCTTGCATCGGCACGCTGGTCGCTGCAGCAGGCGCAATCGTGCCTGGTGCGGACACTCGATGATCAGAACGTCGACTTCAACCTGTTCCATGGGCGCGGCGGCACGATCAGCCGCGGCGGCGGTCGCACCCATGCCGCGGTTCTCGGATCACCCGCCGGCGTTATCCGCGGCCGACTCCGCGCGACGGAACAGGGTGAACTGGTCAATACCAAGTTCGGCGTACGCGCCATTGCGCTGAGGACACTCGAACAAACGACGGCCGCCGTTGCGAAGGCCACGGCCCTGCCGCGAAAGGAATCGCCAAAGGAACGCGGCGAATGGCACAAGATGATGGAAGTCATCGCGGACGCCAGCAAGCAACGCTATCAAACGCTGATCTACGACCCACCGGAGTTCTTCGACTACTTCCGCCTCGCGACGCCAGTCGATGCGATCGAGCGGATGCGCTTCGGTATTAGACCCGACATGCCGACCGATCAGGGTAGCGTCAACAACCTGCGCGAGATTCCGTGGGACTACGCGTGGACCCAGAGTCGGCACATGTTGCCGGGCTGGTTCGGATTCGGCGCCGGGCTGCTGAAAGCGGTCGACCAGTTTGGTCTGGACGCTGTGCGCGAGATGGCGGAAGGCTGGTATTTCTTCCGCGCATTGATCTACGACGTTGAGACCGTGCTCGCGAAAACCGATCTGAACATAGCCGCCCGATACTCGGCGCTGGCCGGCCCACTGCATGAAAGATTTTTCCCGTCGATGCGTACGGAGTTCGACCTGAGTGTCGAACAGATCCTGACGATCAAACAGCAACAGGTCTTGCTGCAACGACAGTCTACGTTGAGGCGCTCGATCCGCCTGCGCAACCCGTATATCGACCCGATGAGCCTGCTGCAGGTCGATTTGCTGCAACGCTGGCGTGATAGCGGCAGGGAAGACGAAGCCCTGTTTGCAGCATTGATCGCCAGCATCAACGGCATCGCCCGCGGCCTGCAGGACTCCGGCTGATGCGTGCGGTCTTCCTGGACTTCGACACCGTTGGTCCGGGCGACATCGATACCGCACCTCTGCTGCAACACCTCCCCGAACTCGAACTCTATGCACACACTTCGGCCGACCAGGTCGCCGAACGTATCGCCGGTGCCGAAATCGTGCTCATCAACAAGGTGCGCCTGGATGCGGGCATACTCTCGCGCGCCGAGGGTCTTCGCCTGGTCTGCCTTGCCGCAACCGGCACTGACAACGTCGATATCGTCGCGGCCCGTGAGCACGGAGTTGCCGTCTGCAACATTCGAGACTATTGCACGCCGTCGGTCGTGCAGCACGTTTTCACGCTGATACTGGCGCTGACGAGCCATGTGTTCGAGTACCGCGAGCTGCTGCGTGGCCGCGCGTGGGCTGACAGTACGCAGTTCTGCCTGCTGGATTTTCCGATTCGCGAACTCGACGGCAAGACGCTGGGCATCGTGGGACTTGGAGCGCTCGGTCACGCTGTCGCATCCGTCGGCGCAGCGTTCGGCATGCGAATTCTTGCGGCACAGAGACCCTATCGCGACGCAAATGCCCGAACACCCGCCAGCCGCGTGGAGCCGATGGACGGCATTCAGCGCGTGTCGTTCGATGAATTGCTGGAGAACGCCGACATCGTTTCGCTGCATTGTCCGTTGACGGCGGAAACCGAGAACCTGATCGATGCCGACGCGCTGACTCGAATGCGCGCGGATGCACTGCTGATCAATACGGCACGGGGTGGGCTGGTCGAATCGGACGCACTCGTCAAAGCGCTGCGTCAGGGTGAAATAGCCGGGGCCGGCATCGATGTGCTGCGACAGGAACCTCCGGTGGGTCCGGAACCCTTGGTCGACGTCAACCTGCCGAACCTGATCGTAACGCCGCATATCGCCTGGGCAGCGAGAGAATCGCGTCAAAGAGCGCTCGACGAAATGGGTACGAATATCGGTGCGTTTCTGCGCGGTGAAGCGCGCAACCGAATCACCTGATTGGCACGCCTAGTCCTGACCGATTACGCGCGCGGCCCAGTCGATCACATCGCGCACACGCGGGGCGGCCAGGTCTCTTGCCTCTGACAGCGTGACCCAGCGGAATTCGTTATGCTCCGGGCGGCCGAGTTGTTCGTTGATCGGCAGGTCGACGTGCTCGTGCTCGGTGCGTGCGATGTAGTAACGAGCGACTTTGTCCCGGTTGTACGGTCCCGTCTCACAGAAGTCGTCGTCCCAGGGAAACTCGAGACCGGTCAGCGTCGTTTCCTCGCCGATTTCCCTGATCGCACCCTGTAAAGGTGTCTCACCTTCTTCGACGATCCCCTTCGGGAAGTCCCAGTGGTTAAAGGCGCGCAGCATCAGGAACAAATAGCCGTCATGCGTGTGCCTGATCACGACGGCTCCCGCGGAAAGGCGGAACGGGCGCGTTTCGGCCATCGGCCCGATCAGCCGTCGCGGAGCACGACGACCGGCGGCTCATTGACCGCCTTGCGCGTAGCCAGGGTGCCGGTCACCCCCACGACCAGGCTGCCTACGACCAGACCCGCGATCCACAATAGCGGGTCTACGGTGTAGTCGAGCTGGAATACCCGTTCGGCGATGACGAAACCGACCGCAGTCGCGCCGAATGCGGCGAGCACACCTGCCAGGCTACCCAGAACCGTAAACTCGACGGCGATACCCTGCAAAATCGTACGCCGCTGCGTACCCAGCGTATGCAGCAAGGCACTCTCGAAGCGACGCTCGTCGCGGGTTGCCTGAATGGCGGCGAGCAGCACGATGATGCCGGCGAGCAGCGTGAACAGGAAGACGTACTGCACCGACATCGAAGCACGATCGATGATCATGCGGACCTGCCCGAGAATGACCTCGAGATCGAACACGGTCACGCCGGGATAGGCCCGCACGAACGAATTCAGTACCAGCCGCCGGTCCGGCGGGACATGCACGCTGGCGATGATCGTCTGCGGCAACTGTGCGGCAAGACCTGGCGACAGCATTACGTAAAAGTTGGGCCGCAGCGAATCCCATTCGATCGACCGCGCACTCGTGACGGGTGCGTCGAACTGCTCGCCGCCGATATCGAATCCGATCGTATCGCCGATGCTGAGGCCGAGAGCGGAGAAGATGTCTGCCGCCAAAGAAACCTGAATTTCGCCGGAGTATTCCTCACCCCACCACTCGCCCGCGGTCACCGAATTCGAATCGGGCAGCGCCGAGCGCCACGTCAGGTTCGTCTCCTGACGCGCGAACCGCTCACCGCGCTCGTTGGTGAAAGGGTAGTCGTCGATCGACTGGCCGTTGATGCGGACCATCTTGCCGCGAATGAACGGCAGATAGTCGGGCGTGGCATCGAGTTCGTCGAGGAAAAACTGCTGAATGCCGGGCCATTGCTCCGGGTCGATGTTGATCAGGAAGTAGTTCGGCGCATCATCAGGAAGCGTTGCGCGCCATTCGTCCAGAATGTCGGTGCGAACGACGGTCAGCAGCAGCAATACCATCAGGCTCATCGCGAACGCGACGATCTGCACGATACTCTCCCTGCCTCGCCGCGAGACGTTCGCCAGCCCATACCGCCAGGCAACCCCAGCGGCGCCGCGAAATCGTGACAGCAGTTTCACGAGCAGCCAGCCACCGGCGACCGCGAGCGCCGCGACGACCGCCAGACCGCCGGCGATCAGCACGACCAGCAGCAGATCACGGACGATCGACCAGATCATCACCAGCAAGGTGCCGATCGCGATACCGTACGTCGTGCCCGAAGATAATTTGGGCGGCGGAAGATCGTGTCGCAGGACACGCATCGGTGCCGTGTTCTTGAGCTGCAACAGGTGCGGCAACGCGAAACCGATGGTAATCGTCGCGGCCGTGATCAGGCCGAGGATGCCGGCCGACGGGGAAGTCGGCGGCAGGGATACTTTGAGCACATCTGCCGCCAGCGCGATCAGGGCGGCCTGGGCAAAGAAACCGATCAGACTGCCCACGACGGCGGTGCTGAGGATGACCAATGCGAGTTGGCCCAACGTGCTGTTCTGGACGAATGACTGCGTGGCCCCGACGCTCTTCAGCAAAGCGATCGTGTCGAGGTGCCTCAGCGCATAGCGCCGAGCGGCCATGGCCGTCGCAACGGCCGCGAGGATGACGGTCACCAGCGACGCCAGCGTCAGGAAGCGCTGCGCTCTGGCGATCGCCGCCGTGATCTGTTCCCCGGCGTCCTCGAGCCCTCGAACCCTGAGGGCATCGCTCTTGCGCTGTTCGATTACACCGCGGAACGCCTGCATGGGCGCTTCGGGCCCTGCGAACAATTCACGATAGGTCGCCCGGCTGCCCGGCCGAATCACATCGAACGACGGCACGTCCGACAGATTGACCATCATGCCCGGCGCGAGCTGGGTCATACCGCCGCTCATCTGGTTCGGCTGATACTCGAGTACCCGGGTGATTTCGAGCGTGCGCTCACCGACCAGAACCCGATCCCCAACATCGACGTTCATCCGGCCGAGCAGACCGGGCTCCGCCCACGCGGTCCCGGGTTCCGGAACCCCCGTTGCCGGGTTCGTCTCTCCGTACATGACGTCGGATACCAGGAGCTCGCCGCGCAGCGGGTATTCGTCGGTGACGGCCGTGATCATCGTCAGCGCGTTACTTTCGTTGTCCTCATCGACGGGCAAGACCATCGTCAGAAACGACATCGACGCCGCAGTCGCCAGACCGGCCGCGGCCGCGTCCTCCACGAACGAAGGCTCGATCGGCGTCGGCGAACTGACGACGACGTCTGCGGCCAGTGCCGCACCCGCCTGCATCTGGATCGCGCGGCCAACGCGATCGGTAAAGAATCCAACCGCGGTCATCGCCGCCACGGCAACAATGATTGCGGTCAGAAGGACCGACAATTCCCCGGCGCGCAGGTCGCGCATTAACGACTTGATGGCGAAAGACCAGCTACTCATCGAACGACCTTTCCAGCCTCGAGTTCGATAATGCGTTCGCAGCGCTCCGCCAGCTGCCGATCGTGCGTGACGAGCACCAGCGTCGTATTCGACTGCCGATTCAAATCAAATAATAAGTTGGCGACCCGGTCGCCGCTGGAGCTGTCGAGGTTGCCGGTGGGTTCGTCGGCGAACAGGATATCGGGTTTCGTGACGAACGCCCGCGCGATTGCGACACGTTGCTTCTCGCCGCCCGACAGTTGTTTCGGATAGTGCGTCGTGCGCTCTGCCAGGCCGACGCTCGTCAGCGCTTCCCGCGCTTTGGCGGCGGCCGCACTATCACCGTTTAGCTCAAGCGGTAGCATGACGTTCTCCAGCGCCGTCAGCGATGGCACGAGGTGGAACGACTGGAAGACGAACCCGACGTGTTCGCCGCGAACGCGCGCGCGCCCGTCTTCGTCCATCACGGTCAGGTTCTCGCCGCACAGCCACGCCTCCCCCGCAGTCGGGCCATCCAGGCCTGCCAAAAGGGCCAGCAGCGTCGTCTTACCGGCTCCCGATGGGCCGATGAGCGCGACGCTCTCGCCTGGCCGGACTTCCAGGTTTATGTCGTCCAGGATGGTCAGTGACCCTTCAGGACTGCTAACCTGCTTGCTAAGTCCAACTGTTTGAAGAACGATGTCGTTAACGGTTTCTACTGCTTCCATAAGACCCGCTTATGCATGTTTGCTGGCGTTGCTTGCTCTATTCGCAGCCGGCTGCCAGGCAGATGACGCGAACCACAAAATTCTGGTTGTCGGCGATAGCCTGAGCGCAGGGTACGGACTCGGGCCGGACGAGTCCTGGGTGTCACTACTGCAGAACCGGCTGTCCGCAGAAGGTTACGGGCATACGGTAGTCAATGCCAGTATCAGCGGCGACACGACGGGGGGAGGCCTGCGCCGCCTGCCGCGGGCACTCGAGGTACATCGGCCCGGTATAGTCGTCATCGAGCTCGGCGGCAACGATGGTCTTCGCGGCACGCCGGTCATGGTCATCCGCAGCAATATCAAAAAGATGATCGAAATGTCGCAGGAGGCCGGGGCCGACGTCGTGCTTGCCGGCATGGTGATGCCGCCGAACTACGGCGATCGCTACACCGACGATTTTTCGGGGCTATACGCGGACCTCGCCGAAACCTACGACGCGGCCCTGGTACCGTTTTTCATGGACGGTGTCGCCCTGGATCCTTCCAAAATGCAGCCGGACCAGATTCATCCCAACGCCGACGGTCAGCCGATCCTGCTCGACAACATCTGGCCCGCGCTTGTCGACGTGCTCAACTGAGTCCGGGGCACCGCATGAGGTCAAAATTCTGTCGACCCGTCAGGGCGCCATTCGCCACGCGAGTCCGTAGTCCCAACTGAACAACGGCTGGCCCGATGCCGCCGCGATCCTGAGCTCGTAGTTCCTGTTCGCCTCCAGCGGGTGACGCAGGAATTGCCGATTGTCCGGCCATACCTTCGAACTCGCGATCAACTCCTCACCGCCGGGGTCAGACACGTCATACAGCTGCAGCACCAGGCTAAATAGCTGAGCCCCCTGACCAAATGCGAGACGTCTTCCCGGCAGGATCCGCGCGTTCCAGATCAACGCCGCTGTCAGCCCGACCGGTGCGTCTCGACCGGCAATGGCATATGTCGCGGTCACGTTGCTTCCCGCCGATCCACCGAAAGCATCGTCATAATCGAAACCGGCCGTCGGGATCACGCTGCCCTGAGCAGCGCCATCTTCCCGACTGTCGCTCTCGCCGCCGACGATAACCTGGTAACTGTTGTGAACGTCGAGCCGGCCCGCGCCATATTGCGGATGCAGGCCAACCGGTTTCTCACTCGCTTCGCCTTCGGTCGGAACCGCGGTTGCACCCGCCATCAAAGCTGCCCGGATGACTTCGCTGCTCTCGCCTGCGAACACCCGCACTCCGGCCCGGTTGACCGCAACAGATCGATCGAGCGCGCGCGACGGATTCCTCGTCATCCGGGCCGCTTGCACGAGCAAAGCGGCAGCCGAAGACACGCGAGCTGCGGCACTGCTCGGATAGGTTTCCTCAGCGACGATGTCCGGCCGAATGCGCCCCGGCGGATAGTCCGTTTGCCCGACAGGCGCCGACCCGGCCGCGTAAGCACCAACGACATGACTGACGACGATCGCGTTCCACGCACTCGCAAACAGCGGAGAATCTCCGCTGCCATTGAAGCCCGCCACCTGGATGAAGTCGTCGGTCTCGATCAGCCAGTCAAGTCGTCGCAGCGCCTCGACGTTTCGCGTGCCCGGTAACTCGGGATGCTCGGCGTTACCCACCCAGCTGTGATTCGCGACCCGGGCGCTCTGCGCCACCGGCAAGAACCCGCGGCCCATGTTCAAAACCGAATCGAGCCATGTCATCGACTCCCAGGCTTCGATATCTTCGATCGCGGGCGCCATCGATGAAAGGCGCCCGAAGAACTTTCGGCCAACGCCGTTTGCATGACCGGAGTGCAGCCGCGAGAAATCCGGCACTATACGAATTTTCTTATCGAGGAATTCGTCCAGCACCGGGTTCGGCGCGAAAGCGGTGCCGACCTTCGTCTCGACACCGTCGACCATCTCCGTGACATCGCCCCGAGCCTCGACCAGTTGCACCTCGACACCGCTGCCGTCGGGCATGGCCTCGCCCAGCTCGCGCCGCAGTTTTTCGTAGCCGAATGGGTCGCCCACATCCTGGGGCTCGCAGGCGGAGACGAACGCCAGCACGACGGTCATTGCGATGCAGTTTAGTAGTGAGTGGTGGTTTTTGATTGATGCCATTCGTTTCATGCTTGGTCGTTCGGCTCTGGGTTTTCGATGCTAAGTCTGCGGTCGACGTTCGCCGCCCAGAGCGGGGCGGAATTGCGACTCGCTAAACCTGCGGCGGCCCTCCATGGCCGCCTCCGGAGCGACTCCGCCTTGCTCTCGCGTCCTGCTTCGCTCGGCTACGACGCCGCTCGCTGCAATTCCGCCCCGCTCTGGACGGCTGCATCTGTCGGTATGTTGAGTTTCGACGACTCGAATTCGGTCTCTGTCGCCAATATCGAGTCGACAGCGAACGGGACGCTATCTCGGCACCGATCTCCGGTATTTCACGCAGGCACTCATCACACTTGAGCTCACTTGGAGATCGGAGACTGCCGGAAC
>JBLYYV010000077.1:0-5404 GCA_048550095.1 Gammaproteobacteria bacterium | reverse complement strand
TTGCCAAGTCGTTTCTCCCCTGATGAAGGGCCGACACCGCCAGCCCTTCAAAACCGCCCCATATCTAGCCATCGGCCGGCACACGCGGCCGTGGCCTTCGTTAGTCCGAGCTGCCGGAAATCTGCTCTTTCAGCAGATCGCCGAGACTCGTGCCGGCACCGCTGGTCGTCTCCGTTTCCGACTTATAGCTCTCCACGGCCGCCGCTTCCTCATGCGCTTCCTTCGCCTTGATAGACAGCGACAGAACACGCGTCTTGCGATCCATGCCGGTGAACTTAGCCTCGACTTCTTCGCCGATCTTCAACACCGTACGCGCATCTTCGACACGATCCCGCGCCAATTCGCTCGCACGCAACTGGCCCTCGATTCCGCTTTCGAGCTCGATGATCGCGCCGCGCGCGTCGACCTCGATGACCTTGCCGGTCACGATGCTGCCCTTCGGGTTGTCCGCAAGGAACGTCGACAGCGGATCCTGGTCAAGCTGCTTGATGCCAAGCGAAATACGCTCGCGATCCGGATCGATAGCAAGGACGACGGCTTCGACCTCATCACCCTTCTTGTACTTGCGCACCGCCTCTTCCCCGGGCTGATCCCAGGAAATATCCGAATAGTGAACCAGGCCGTCGATACCGCCGGGCAGACCGATGAAAACGCCGAAATCGGTGATTGACTTGATCGTGCCGGTCACGCGGTCGTTGCGGTTGTACGCTGCCGAAAACTCCGCCCAGGGATTGGAGCTGCACTGCTTGAGTCCGAGCGAGATGCGACGACGCTCCTCGTCGATCTCCAGCACCATGACCTCGACTTCTTCGCCTACAGTCACGACCTTCGACGGGTTGACGTTCTTGTTCGTCCAGTCCATCTCGGAAACGTGTACAAGGCCCTCTACGCCCTCTTCGATCTCGACGAAACAGCCATAGTCGGCAATGTTCGTGACCTTGCCGATCAGGCGCGTATTCGGCGGATAACGACGTGCGATCGCGTCCCATGGATCGGCGCCCAGCTGCTTCATGCCAAGCGAGACGCGGGTCTTCTCCTTGTCGAAGCGCAGGATCTTGACCTCGACCTCGTCACCGACGGCGACGACTTCGGACGGATGCTTGACGCGCTTCCACGCCATATCCGTGATGTGCAGCAGGCCGTCGATACCACCGAGATCCACGAACGCACCGTAGTCGGTCAGGTTCTTGACGATGCCCTTGATCATGGCGCCTTCCTTCAGCGATGACAGAAGCTGCTCGCGCTCGGCGCTGTACTCCTGTTCGACGACGGCGCGACGCGATACGACGACGTTGTTGCGCCGCTGATCGAGCTTGATGACCTTGAACTCGAGCTGCTTGCCCTCGAGATACGACGGATCGCGAACGGGACGCATGTCGACCAGAGAGCCCGGCAGGAACGCACGAACGAAATCGATCTCGACTGTAAAGCCGCCCTTGACGCGGCCATTGATGACGCCCTTGACGATCTTGCTATTCTGGAACGCGTCATCCAGATCTTCCCAGGTGCGCGCGCGTTTGGCGCGCTCGCGCGACAGGCGGGTCTCGCCGAAACCGTCCTCGACCGCATCCAGCGCGACTTCGACGTCATCGCCGACCTCGACTTCGAGATCGCCGTTCTCGTTACGAAACTGGCTGGCGGGGATGACGGCTTCTGACTTGAGGCCGGCACTGACGATGACGACCTCAGGTGAAACTTCTATGACGTTGCCGGTGAGAATGGTTCCGGGCTTGATTCTTTGACTAGCGAGACTTTCTTCAAACAGTTCAGCAAAATTTTCAGACATTAGATTTAAGTACGCCTATGGCGTCCCGTGGTTTTTCCAGTCATTCCAACATCCTGTCGGAAATCGTCAATTAACATCCGGCGCCAGTCCTTCGGCTCCGGTCCTTACCTTTTCCCATCGACTGCCCGGTACGTTTCGGCCGCCCAGTCCAGTACCGTGGAGACGACCTCATCGATACTCATCGACGTCGTCTCCAGGATTCTGGCATCCGGGCAAGCCTTCAGCGGCGCAACCGCACGTTCTGAGTCGCGCCGGTCGCGTTCGCGCATGTCCTTGGAAAGGGCCGAGAGGCTAACATCAATACCCTTGTCTTTCAACTGCTTATACCGCCTCCGGGCTCGCTCTGCGACACTCGCCGTCAGGAAGATTTTGAGTGGAGAATCGACGAATATGACCGAGCCCATATCGCGCCCGTCGGCCACGAGACCCGGTCGCTCCCGAAACGCCCGCTGGCGATCGACCAGCGCGCTGCGGACCGCCGGCAACGCTGCCACGCGGGAGGCCGCCACGCCGGCGGTCTCGGTGCGAATTTCGTCCGTAACCTCCACGCCACGTAACATAATGCGGCTGTCTGCGGCGGCCGGATCGAAACTGACATCCAGTTCCCGCGCCAGGGCGGCGATGCTCTCGGCATCGTCGAGATCGAGCCCCTGCCGGGTCGCATCCAGGCCCACGAGCCGATAGAGGGCCCCGCTGTCCAGAAGATGCCAGCCCAGCGCGGCCGCGACCCGGCGAGAGATCGTCCCCTTGCCGGAGCCGCCGGGACCGTCGATAGCGATGACCGGAATCTCGCCGCGCGAATCAGCCTTGGCCATCGTTCACCTCTTGGATATCCAGCCCTATCTGCCGGGCCGCCGCGCCAAACCCTGGGAAGGACGTGGCGACGTTGGCGGCATCCCGGATCCTGACCGGCCCGTCGGCCGCCATCGCCGCGATCGCGAACGCCATGGCGACCCGATGGTCGCCGACGCTGTCGATCTCGCCCGCGGACAAGCCGCCACCGGAAATCACCGCACCGTCGGGATGTTCGTTCACCGTGGCGCCCAGCGCGCGCAAACCGGTGGCCATGACGCCAATCCGATCACTTTCCTTGTGCCTGAGTTCTTCCGCGCCGGTGATAACGGTGTCGCCTTCCGCCAGCGCCGCCGCGACGAACACGAGCGGAAACTCGTCTATCGCCAACGGCACGAGTTCCGGCGGCACCTCGATGCCCCGCAGGCGGGCCGGGCGAACGACGATCGTGCCCGTGGGTTCGCCGCCTTCGTCAAACCGGCGCGTTTGAATGTCGATATCCGCGCCCATCAACTCCAGAATGCGAAGTATGCCGGTTCGAGTCGGGTTAAGACCCACGTTATCGAGTGTGAGTTCGCCGGACGTGGCCAACGTACCGGCCAGGATGAAGAACGACGACGACGACAGGTCTGCCGGGACGTCGACGTCGGTTGCGACGAGCGCCCGACGCGGCTCCAGGGTGGCTCGCGCGCCTTCGCGGGTCACCGGCTGGCCGAACATCGCCAGCATCCGCTCGGTATGGTCGCGCGTGACGGCGGGCTCGACGACGCTCGTCCGCCCTTCCGCGTACAGACCCGCGAGCAGCACGGCAGACTTGACCTGCGCGCTGGCGACCGGCATTGCATAGTCGATACCACGCAGGGCCCGCCCGCCCCTGATCGACAGCGGGGGTTTACCATCCGTCGTCCCGATATCTGCGCCCATCAAGCGCAATGGCGCCGCGATCCGCTCCATCGGTCGCTGCGTCAGGGACGCGTCGCCGATGAGGGTCGAATCGAATGTCTGACCGGACAACAGCCCCGCGAGCAGGCGCATGGCCGTGCCCGAGTTACCCATATCCAGCGAACCCGCGGGCGGGGACAGGCCGAAGAGACCCCGACCTTCGATACGCAGGGACGTGTCACCGATGCGTTCGATATTGACACCCATCGCATCGAGCGCCGCCATCGTCGCGAGGCAATCTTCGCCCGGCAGAAATCCGGTCACGCGGGTGACGCCGTCCGCCAGCGCGCCGAACATCAGGGCCCGGTGAGATATCGACTTGTCGCCGGGCACGCGCAACCGTCCGGCGACCTCCGCAGCCGGGCGCGCGATGAGAGTGGCTGTGTGCTTACTCGTTCCCAATGTCTTTAAGGGCCTCGACCAGGCGACGATTCTGCTCGGGCAGCCCAACGGTGATGCGAAGATGATCCGGCAAGCCGTAATTGGCGACCGGACGCACTATGATGCCTGCTCGCAGTAACCGCTCATAGACCGCCGCCGCCGGTCGGCCCATGTCGACCAGCACGAAATTGCCGATCGACGGCGTCACGTGATAGCCGAGCGCGGTCAGATTCCCTGACAGGTATTCGAGCCCGGCCGCGTTGATGCGCCGTGCCTCGTCGACGAAGTCAGTATCTTCGAGCGCTGCCTGGGCGCCCGCGAGTGCGAGGCTGTTGACGTTAAACGGCGGGCGCACCCGATTCAGTAATTCGGCAACCTGCGGACTGGATAGCGCATAGCCGACCCGGAGGCCTGCCAGCGCATAGATTTTGGAGAACGTGCGCAGAACGACGAGATTCGGGAACTCCGACAGCCATGGAATGGTCTCCGGATAGTCGTCGCGGGTGACGTACTCGCCATAGGCCTCATCGACCACGACCAGCGTGTCGTCCGGCACGACGCGCATGAACGCATAGAGTTCGTCGTGGTCGACCCAGGTACCGGTCGGATTATTCGGATTCGCGATGAATACGATCCGGGTTTCATCCGATAGCAAGGCCTCGAACGCGCGCAAATCGTGACCGCGCGGCTGGGCGTGATCGGGCGGATACGACGCAGCGCCTAAAGCGGTCGCACCGGTTGCCTGCACGGCAAGCCGATAAATCGCGAACGAGTATTGGTCGTAGATCGCCTTCACGCCCGGACCGAGAAATGTTTCCGCGAGCAGCACGAGCAACTCGTTGGAACCATTTCCCAGCGTGATGCGATCGGCGTCGACCTCGAGCTTGCTCGCCAGCAAATTCTTCAGATGAAAGCCGCTGCCGTCGGGATACAGCGCGATATCCGCTGAGGCTTCTCTAATGGCTTGCAGCGCCGCCGCAGACGGCCCCATCGGGTTCTCGTTCGAGGCGAGCTTGATCGAGTCGGTGATGCCATACTCGCGCTCGAGTTCATCGTTCGGCTTACCCGGAATATAGGGATGCAGGCCGCGAACACCGCGGACGGCCAGGTCTTCGAACGCTCGCTGTCGGGCCATGTGGCGGTCCCGGCGGAACCCTAGAGAATTGCCTTCGGGTAGGAACCGAGCAAGCGGTACAACTGCGCATGCTGCTCCAGATCCGCCAGCGCTTTCGCAACGTTCTCGTCTTCAGCATGCCCATTCAGGTCGATGAAGAAGACGTAGTGCCATTTCTTTCTGCGTGATGGCCTCGATTCGATGCGCGTCATGCTGACGTCATTCTGCGCCAGCGGCGCGAGAAGTTTGTACAGCGCGCCCGCGTCGCCGGTGCCCGCAGTCGACAGCAATAGCGTCGTGCGGTCGTCGCCGCTCGGCGGAAACAGGTCGCGCCCAATGACGAGGAAGCGCGTCGTATTGTCCGGACGGTCTTCGATATCGGCGATGAG
>JBLYYV010000076.1:0-2654 GCA_048550095.1 Gammaproteobacteria bacterium | reverse complement strand
TTTTATAACCCGCGGTGGGATATCAGTATCTGGGTCACGAACCTGCTCGACGACGACACGCCGGTCGACGTGCAACGCTATTTCGATTCACGATCGGGCTCGCTACCGCGCTACCCGCAGAACGGCGCGGGCCGCGTCAGCACCCAGCCGCGCGGCTTCGTTCTGAGTTTGCCGCGTGGGCGGCAGTACGGTGCAACACTGAGACTTCGTTTTTAACGTTGCGTGGTTGGCAAAGCGGCCGATAGCTAGTCGCCCGCGCCGCGTCGCGCGGTCCAGATCCACCAGGCCGCGATGACCACGGCGCTCAGCAGGATCAGGTTGTTGTAGATCAGGAACGCAGCGGACGACACGGCGAGCGCGGTGTTCCGGCAGATGTTTGCAAGGGCATGCCACGCGACGCACGTCAGGATGCTGTCCGTCTTGTCCCGCAGCAGCGTCAGCCAGATCGCGGCCGACAGGATGCCGATCGAGAAGCCTATCCACTGCGGCCAGCCGAAGGCCGGTCGGCTCAGGAAGAACGGCAGGTGCCAGCATAGCCAGACCGGCCACAGGGCGAGGGTCGCGAGCAGCGGCCCGAAACGTTCTCGCAGTGTCGGCACCGCGAACCCGCGCCAGCCTGGTTCTTCCCCGAGCGACTGCAGCAGGCCGCCGACGACGATCAGCTCGAACAGGCCCGCGGCCGACCAAAGTTCGGTGAGCCGTGACGATCCGTTCTCCTCGCCGCTGCCCATGGCGCTCGCGCCGCCGAGTGCCAGCAACAGCAGCAGCGGCGTACTCAATACGGACAAGGCCAGCCAGCCCCGGCCTGCTCGCCATCGCAGCAAACCGTCGAATAGATTTCGTACGCCGTTTCGCCCGTCGAGCGCGCGCATGACGATCAAAGCGGCGACAAAAGGACCGAACGCGGCGATGGGTTCCAGCAGGTGCGGAAGGTCAGCATCGATGAAACCGCGTCGCGACAACAACAGCGGCACGCCGATCGCCCACGTGAACCCGTAGGCGAGAACGTAAAAACTTAGCAACGGGCGACTACGCAGGAATGCAAACGGCATGACAGGTTCCGGGCGAGTTATTCCAAGCGTTTGATTGTAGAGATTCGTGACGACGTGCAGAACTGCGCATCATGTCGCGTTAGCGCCGGCCCGATCGGCCCAGGCGACTTCCGCAACCTGCGCTTAAAATCGCGCTAAGATCGGTGTTCGAGTTCAACGATCATTGATAAAGTCGGCATAAGTTGTTGATCTCAGATGCCAATTTAGTTCTATATTAAGGACATTAGGTGGCAGGGTCAGTTTAGGGTACGTTTGTGACCAATCCCGGTCCGATGACGCAACGCCGTTCCGGGTAAAAAAATTTAGACAAGATAATCATCTCTTCCGCCGTTGGCGCTGAGTTGTTCGCGCGACAGCTTCTCTGGCGGATCAGGTTTTAAGGGGGCCCGAATGATGACGCGACTGAAAATAGTACTTGGGGCACTGCTGCTTTCCGTAGTGATGCCGCTCCAGGCGGCGACCGTGGCCTATATCCTTGGCGACCACGAGGACGCCAGTTTGTACAACGGTGGATCGGGCGATCCTTATGGCCTCCGCTTCGATGACTTCGACCCGCCGTCCGGCAATGGCCCGACGTTCAGCGTCGGCGACAACCTCGGTGGCTTGGGCGGCTTGACGACGTTATCCTGGGACGATGCGAACCTGGCAGCCGGTGCCGTGATCGCCGGCACTATCTGGAACAATGATGCCAACAACGCGTGGACCGTCACGTATAACCTGACGGGTGTGGCCAGCGACGGCAATGGCGGTATCACCGCGACCGGCGGGTCCGGTAGCGCCACTGACGGCTCGAACACGATCATACTGATCGGCAAGCAGGACGCGACGTCCGGGAAGGCCTTTATCTTCGCCGCCGACGGTCACCGACTCGCTGGCGACACGACGTCTTGGGTCGGTCGTGGCTGGCTCGAAGGCGGCGGTACTGACGACTGGATTGTTACCGCTGTGCCGGTCCCCGTGCCGGCGGCTGCATGGTTGTTTGGTTCGGCGCTCGGGCTGCTGGCCTGGTCCCGGCGGAGACGAAGCTAAGCGCCGCTCTCGCTTTATTATCTCGTTGACCCGGTCTCGCGCCGGGTTTTCTTTGTCAACGAACAACGGCCGGTGTCAGGCGGGCGTGGCGATATCCTCGAGTTCCAGCCGCTTCAGTATCAGTTCCTCGCCACTGACGATCTGCGTGCGGAAGTCTCCGCACCGGTCGCACAACAAGCGGTTCGTCGGCACGGCGGATTCCGTCTCGCATTGCGTACAGCGGACGACGACATCCGGAACGTCGATGACCAGTGCGGCATCTGCCGCGACCGTCCCGGCGATCGCGAGCGGATAGGCGCGACGGAGCAGATCCGGCTCGACGCCGGATAGCGGTCCGACTTCGAGTTCTATACGCGCGACGCGGCCCGCGAAATTCTGCGCGGCGATCGACTCGACCTGCGTCATGAGCGCATTGCAAACAGATAGTTCGTGCACGTCAGCTTCCTCCCAGTCCGCTCAGCAGCGCGCGTCGGCTGACGGGTTTTTCGTTGCTCAGCGACGGGTGATCGGGCTCCGGCTCGACGAACAGGTTTTCCATGACTCGCTCGGCGACCGCCCGCGCCATGTCCTGGT
>JBLYYV010000075.1:0-3896 GCA_048550095.1 Gammaproteobacteria bacterium | reverse complement strand
GAGCTGGCCACGGTCTTCTTCGTCAGGAACGCGGGTCTGCCCGTGCTCGAGAACCCGCCGCCGCATCCCGCCGACTACAGCAATACCGAGGCGCTTGGCGCCGTGCTGTACACGGAGCATGTGTATGCGTTCGAGCTGGCGTCGTTCATCCTGCTGCTGGCCATCGTGGCCGCCATCGTGCTGACGATGCGCAAGCGACCGGGCCTGAAACAGCAAAACATTGCCAACCAGGTTGCGGTTCGTCGCGAGGACCGTGTGCGCCTCGTTTCGATGCCCGCCGAGAAGGAGGACGCGTAGTGGTCACCCTGAGCGACTACCTGACTCTGTCCGCGGCGCTGTTCGCCATTAGCGTCTGTGGCATTTTCCTGAATCGCAAGAATGTGATCCTGCTGCTGATGTGTATCGAGCTGATGCTGCTGTCCGTGAACTTCAACTTCATCGCATTTTCGCGCTTTCTCGGCAATATCGACGGGCAAGTGTTCGTCTTCTTTATCCTGACCGTGGCGGCCGCCGAGGCCGCGATTGGTCTTGCCATCCTGGTCGTTTTGTTCCGTTCGAAGCGCACCATCAACGTCCAGGATCTGGATGTGATGAAAGGCTAGGGCATGGAGAACTTGTACCTGACAATCGTGCTGTCGCCGCTGATCGCTTCGATCATCGCGGGATTCTTCGGCAAGCAGGTCGGTCGTGCCGGCGCGCACTCGGTCACGATTCTCGGCGTCGCGATCTCGTTCGTGCTGTCCGTACTGGTGCTAAAGGGCCAGTACGTCGACGGCGACCCGGTTTACAACGCGTCCGTCTACACCTGGATGGTGACGGACGGCGTGCATATGGAAGTCGGCTTCCTCGTCGACCGGTTGACGGCGCTGATGATGACGGTCGTGACCTTCGTGTCGCTGATGGTGCACGTCTACACGATCGGCTACATGCACGACGACCCGGGTTACCAGCGTTTTTTCAGTTATATCTCGCTGTTCACGTTTGCGATGCTGATGCTCGTGATGGCCAACAACTTCCTGCAGCTGTTCTTCGGCTGGGAGGCGGTCGGCGTCGTGTCATACCTGTTGATCGGGTTCTGGTATACGCGTCCGACGGCGATCTTCGCGAACATGAAGGCGTTCCTCGTCAATCGAGTCGGTGATTTCGGCTTCCTGCTCGGTATCGCCGCCATCCTGATGTTTACCGGCAGCCTGGATTACGCAGACGTCTTCGCCAAGGCCGAATACGTCCAGGGCCAGACGATCGAGATTTTCAGCGGCGCGGAGTGGTCCGCGTTGACGGTGGCGTGCATCTGCCTGTTCATCGGTGCGATGGGCAAGTCGGCGCAGATGCCGTTGCACGTCTGGCTGCCGGACTCGATGGAAGGCCCGACGCCGATTTCAGCCCTGATCCACGCGGCGACCATGGTGACGGCCGGGGTATTCATGGTCGCGCGCATGTCGCCGTTGTTCGAGCACTCCGAGGTCGCGCTGTCCTTCGTGCTGGTCATCGGCGCGACGACGGCCCTGTTCACGGGGTTCCTCGGCATCGTGCAAAACGACATCAAACGCGTAGTCGCTTACTCGACGCTGTCGCAGCTCGGCTATATGACCGTAGCGCTCGGCGCTTCGGCGTATGCGGCTGGCATCTTTCACTTGGGTACGCACGCATTCTTCAAGGCGCTGCTGTTCCTGGCGGCCGGCTCGGTGATCATCGCGCTGCACCATGAGCAGGACATGCGGCGCATGGGCGGGCTGCGAAAGTACATGCCGATTACCTTCTGGACTAGCCTGATCGGGTCGCTGGCATTGATCGGCTTCCCGGGCACGGCCGGATTCTTCTCCAAGGACGCGCTGATCGAAGCCGTGCACCTCGCCAAAGAGACAACCGGGCGGGCGGGCACCGGCTATGCCTATTACTGCCTGATGATCGGCGTGTTCGTGACGGCGCTGTACTCGTTCCGCATGCTCTTCATGGTGTTCCTCGGCGAGGAGCGGATCGATGACGACGCGCGCGGCCATCTGCATGAGTCGCCGTGGGTCGTGACGTTGCCGCTGATCCTGCTGGCAATCCCGTCGGTCATCATCGGCTGGCCGGCGATCGGGCCACTGCTGTTTGGCGATTTCTTCGGCGATGCGATCTTCGTGCTGCCGGATAATGATGTGCTCGCGATCATGGGTAAGGATTTCCACGGCGCGTGGGCCTTCCTGCTGCATGGTCTGACGTCGCCCGTGATACTGCTGGCCTTCGCCGGGGTTGCAACGGCCTGGTTTCTGTATCTGAAACGACCGGATCTGCCGGAGCTGATACATCAGAAGACCCGGGCGCTATATACGCTGCTGCTAAACAAGTACTACTTCGACACGATCGTCGAGAAGGTGATTCCGGCCGGTAGCGTCGGTGTCGGCAAGGTGCTGTGGAAAGTCGGCGACGCCGGATTGATCGACGGTCTGATGGTCAACGGCAGCGCACGCGTCGTGGGCTGGTCTGCGGCGGTGATTCGCCAGATCCAGACCGGTTACTTGTACACCTATGCATTCGCGATGATTCTGGGCCTCGCGGCCCTGATCGGCTGGCTCTTGTGGGGTTAGGATGGGATTACTGAGTCTGTTGATCTGGTTGCCGATCGTCGGTGGGATCGCGGTTCTCGCGACCAACCGCGGTGCGAGAACCGAAGGGCAGGGCTTCCGGGCGGACCGGTGGCTGGCGCTCGCGGTCTCCGTCCTGGTGTTCGTCATCAGCCTGCCGCTCTACACCGGTTTCGATACGGGCACGCCCGCGATGCAATTCGTCGAGCGCGCGACGTGGATTCGTGCATTCAACGTCGAGTATTTCCTGGGCGTCGATGGCTTTTCGATGCCGCTGATTATTTTGACGACGTTTTTGACCCCGCTGGTCATCATCGCCGGCTGGGATGTCATCAAGAAGCTTCCGGCGCAGTATTTCGGCGCGTTCCTGATTCTCGAAGGCCTGATGATCGGCACCTTCGCCGCACTCGACGCGCTGCTGTTCTACGTGTTCTGGGAAGCGATGCTGCTGCCGATGTTCCTGATCATCGGTATCTGGGGCGGCGAGCGGCGCGTGTATGCGACGATCAAATTCTTCCTGTACACGTTCCTCGGCTCGGTGTTCATGCTGATCGCGTTGATCTACCTGTACCTGCAGACGGGCAGTTACAGCATCCTCGATTTCCATCGCGTGCCGCTGAGCCTGGCGCAGCAGATTCCGATCTTCCTGGCGTTTTTGGTGGCATTCGCCGTCAAGGTGCCGATGTGGCCAGTACACACGTGGTTGCCGGATGCGCATGTCGAGGCGCCAACCGGCGGCTCCGTGATCCTGGCGGCCATCCTGCTGAAGATGGGCGGCTACGGCTTCATCCGTTTCAGCCTGCCGATCACGCCGGATGCCAGCAACTCGCTCGACATCCTGATGATCGGGCTGTCGCTGATCGCCGTGGTTTATATCGGTTTCGTCGCGCTCGTGCAGCAGGACATGAAGAAACTGATCGCGTATTCATCGATCGCGCACATGGGATTCGTGACACTCGGGTTCTTTCTCGCATGGGCGATCTTTACGTCGACCGGATCGACTGACGGTGCCGCGATGGCGATTACCGGCGGTATGGTGCAGATGATTTCGCACGGGTTTATCTCCGGCGCGTTGTTCCTGTGCGTCGGCGTCATGTATGACCGCCTGCACAGTCGCCAGATTTCGGATTACGGCGGCGTGGTCAACACGATGCCGAAATTCGCCGCACTGATGGTGTTCTTCGCGCTGGCCAATGCCGGATTGCCGGGCACGTCCGGATTTGTCGGCGAGTTCCTCGTGATCCTGGCGAGCTTCAAGGCGAATTTCTGGTACGCATTCCTGGCGGCGACGACGCTGGTACTGGGAGCGGCGTATACGTTGTGGATGGT
>JBLYYV010000074.1:0-2849 GCA_048550095.1 Gammaproteobacteria bacterium | reverse complement strand
CGGAGAGCGCTGGAAACTCTTTTCCGTAGTCTTCGGAGGAAAAGAATTTCCAGCGGTAGGCCGGTCTCGGCAATTCAACCACGATCCCCCCAACCGCCGATCGACAGCCCTAACCGACTGGTTTCAATGGCCACATGATCGGCAGCATGAGCATGACCGCAATAAAAATCACGATCGTCAGTGGCACGCCGAGTTTGATGTAATCGGAGAACTTGTAACCGCCCGGTCCCATGACAAGGATATTGGCCGGGTGCGAGATTGGGCTCGTGAAACTCGCGGACGCCGCCATCGCGACGGCCATCATCGCCGTTTGCGGCTGAATTCCCATCTCGGCACACGCCGATAGCACGATCGGTGACATCAGCACGACCAGCGCCGCAGTCGGAATGATCATCGTCCCCAGCGCCGTAATCGCATACAGGCCCATGATGACCGGCCAAGGACCGTACGAGCCGAGGGCGGCCATGACCTGGGTCGCGAGGTACTCCGCCGCGCCGGTTTCCTGCATGGCAATGCCCAGCGGCAGCATGCCTGCTATGAGGAATACCGCGCGCCAGTCGATCGCGCGATAAGCCTGTTCCATGTTCAGGCAGCCGGTCAGAACCATCAGACTGGCGCCGAGGATTGCCGCGACGGCGATCGGCAACCAGCCGATCAGGACCGCGACAATGACGCCGAGCATGATCATGCTCGCGAGGGGCGCGCGCTTTGTATCGGCGCCCGGCGGGTTGACGGGCGTCAGCACGAGGAAGTCGTCGTCGGCGCTCATCAGCGCCAGCTTATTGCGCGGTCCGACGAGCAATAGCGCATCGCCATGCTGTACCTCGAGTTGGTCGAGGTCCGAGCGCATTGCTTTGCCCGATCGCCACAGCGCGATCAGCGCGAGCCCGAAACGATCATGGAAATTGATGTCGCCCACTTTTTCACCAGCCAGCTGCGATTGCGGGGCCAGCGTTGCTTCCAGTGTGGCGAGTCGCTCCGATTCGAACAGGCCAGGCGTCGCCGACGTCTCCTGGCGAACGGTGAGCTCCTGGAGGCCGACGAGCACGTCGAGGTCTTCTTTTCGGCCCTGCAGCAGCAACAGGTCGCCCCCGAGGATGACCTCGTCCGGTTCCGGCATGAATTTCAGTTTACCTTCGCGGAACGTGCCGAGTAGCCTGAAGTCGAACGCGTCGCCGAGGCGCGTTTTGGCCAGTGTCGAGCCGCCGAGTTTCGAGTCGTCCGGCACGCGCACGACGAAGATGCGCTCCTGCAGCCGGTAGGTATCGGTCAGATCTTCCTCCGTGACCGCCCGCGTCGCCGAAAACTCCCGGCTCGCCTCCAGTTCGTCGATGACATCTTCAGCACCCTGCAATAGCAGGCAGTCGCCGGCCCTGATCGGAACATGCGCCAGGTTTACGCGGCGAATCAGATCGTCGCGCCGTATTGCGAGCACGTTCGCGCCGAAGCGCCGGCGGAACTCTGTGTGATGCAGAAGGTCTTTGACCAACGTTGAGTTCTCGGCGATCGTGACCTCGACGAGTTTGACCTGCCCCGACAGCAAGGTCTGAATCAGCGGCGCCTCACGTTCTATGACGAGGTCGCTCCACTGTCGCATGGCGTTGAATCGGTCCAGCCGGCCCTGCACCAGTAGCTTGTCGCCACCCTCGAGGATGGTCTTGCGTCCCGGCAACGTCATGACCTGGTTGCGGCGTTCGAGCGCCATCACGATCAATCCGGCCGCCGAGCTGATGCGGCTCTCGGCGAGCGTCTTGCCGACCAGCACCGAATCCCATGGTACCGTCATCGTGAACGTGCGCTCCTGCAATCCATATTGCTGACGGAGATTGCGTTGACTGCGCTTCTGGCCCTCACCGGCCGGGTCCGTCCGTGGCAGCATCAGGCGCCCGATCACGGCGATGAATAGCGTGCCGACCAGCATCGCGCCCAAGCCGATCGGTGTGAAGTCGAACAGCGTGAACGGCTCTTCACCGCCTTGCGCGAGGGCGCCGGCGATCAGCAGGTTGGGCGGCGTGCCGATCATCGTCGTCAGACCGCCGAGCAGGCAACCGAATGCCAGCGGCATCAGCAGCCGCGAAGGCGGCACCTCGGTGCGCCGCGAGATGTCGACGACCACCGGCAACATCAGCGCCGCCACGCCAATGTTGTTCATGAAAGCCGACAATCCGCCGGACACGACCATGATGACGACGATTAACGGAACCTCGCGCGTACCCGCCATGCGCATGACGTAGCGTCCGAGCACATTGGCGATCCCGGTCCGCGTCAGGCCCTCGCTGAGTATGAACATCGCCCAGACCGTAATGACCGCGGCGTTGCTGAAGCCGGATATCGCCTCGTTCGGAGTGACGACCTGCGTCACGGTCAGTGCGCAGAGCACCAGCAGCGCCACCAGGTCCATCCGGAGCACTTCGCTGACGAACAGCACCAGCGCGACGGCCAGGATGATCAGGACGATGGCGATGTCGAAGGTCACGGCGGGCTGGGCCTTTTGCGGGTGCTGATTTGGACGGCGGTAATGTTACAACGGTTCTAACGGACAGACTGCGATGAATTGCCTGATTTCCAGTTGGTGCGGGTGATGGTTTGCCTGATGGCTGGGTTTCTTTTGGATTGCGGTTGAATTGCCGAGCCCGGCCTACCGCTGCAAATTCTTTTCCTCCGAAGACTGCGGAAAAGAGTTTCCAGCGCTCTCCGGTCTCTGCGGCGGTCGCAAATGGCGGGGCCCTGTCGACAGCGAGTCTGGTCGGCGCGACTTGATGGATCGCGGTTGAATTGCCGAGCCCGGCCTACCGCTGCAAATTCTTTTCCTGCGAAGACTTAGGAAAAGAGTTTCCAGCGCTCTCCGG
>JBLYYV010000073.1:0-7623 GCA_048550095.1 Gammaproteobacteria bacterium | reverse complement strand
GCCGATTCGATCCGCGCGCAGGGGCTGGTCCAGCCAATTGTCGTCCGGCCGATCGCCAAACGCAGCGCCGCCGGTGAGCAACAGTACGAAATCATCGCCGGCGAGCGTCGCTGGCGAGCCGCGCAGATCGCCGGCCTGGACGACATTCCTGCGGTCATTCGGGATATCCCGGATTCCGCGGCGATTGCCGTGGCGCTGATCGAGAACATCCAGCGCGAGAACCTGAACCCGCTCGAAGAATCGACGGCCCTGCGCCGTCTGATCGACGAGTTCGAGCTGACCCACCAGGAGGCTGCCGACGCGATTGGCCGCTCGCGCGCCGCCGTCAGCAACCTGTTGCGGCTGCTCGATCTGGGCGCTGCCGCGAAGAAACGTTTACAGGCGGGCGAGCTCGAGATGGGACACGCGCGGGCGCTGCTCGGCATCGCGGACGAGCACAAGCAGGCCGAGGTGGCCGCAAAAATCGCGGAAAAACGCCTGTCGGTTCGCGAGACGGAAGCGCTGGTCAAGCGACTGTTGCAGGGTGACGACAAACCCGCAAAAGCACCCAACCGGACACTGGATCCCGACATTCGGCGTTTACAGGATGACCTGTCCCAGCGCCTCGGCGCCCGGGTCAGCATTCAGCATGGCGCGAAGGGTCACGGGAAGCTGATCGTCACGTACAACAGCATCGACGAACTCGACGGAATACTGGAGCATATCCAGTAGCTCCATTGCGGTTATAGGTATAAGCCGCTATCTCCGCGGCGCCTATTCACTTGAACCCCATCTGACGACGCCTTAGAATACGCCGGCTCGCTGACAGGCGTCTGTCGGTTGAATGCCACACATCCCCGGAACGACGGCGGTTGAAGTGGCTTTTTTTTGTATCCGCGCCCTCTCGCGTCCACCCAAGAACGGGATGTGCAGCGGGGCAACAGCAGGCAATCATATGCTGCAAAGAGCCGCGTTGAGGCTTGCCGGATGGCAGGTCCTGTTGCTCGGCGTCGTTGCGGCGGGAGCGGGTTTGCTGGGCGGACCAGCCTCCGGGCTGTCGGCGGCGACGGGCGGGAGCATCGGAATCATCGCCGGCACCTACCAGGCGCTGCGAATGTTCCGCGTCGATGCGAGCAAGGATCCCGCAGGCTTCATGCGCGGCGTTTACGTCGGCGAAGTCGTGAAGATCATCCTGACGGTGGCGTTGACCATCGCAGCCATCAGGGTGCTGAACGTCGAGATGTTGCCGTTCTTGATTGGCTACATTTCGATTTACATCGTTTATTGGGTAGCGCTGAAAACAGGGCTACCCGGGACAACAGAACCGAGCTGACAAAAAAATAAATTCTGAGCAGCGCAACCTCGGATAACCCAAGACCAAGACATGGCATCAGGCACCGAACAAACCACCTCCGGTTATATTCAGCATCACCTGCAAAACCTGCAAGTCTGCAAAGACGACGCCGGTAATTGGGTCTGGAATCAATGCTCCGGCAATTTCTGGGCGATCAATGTGGACTCGATGGTATTCGCGGTCATCCTCGGCCTCGTGTTCATCGGCATCTTCTCGCATGTCGCGCGGAATGCGACGGCGGGTAAGCCCGGCAAGCTGCAGGCATTCATCGAGATCCTGGTCGACCTGGTCAACACCAGCGTCAAGGAAACCTTCCACGGCAAGAACGCACTGATCGCGCCGCTGTCGCTGACGATCGTCGTCTGGGTGTTCCTGATGAACCTGATGGACCTGATTCCCGTCGACTGGCTGCCGCTAACGGCCGAACTGGCCGGCGTACCGTATCTCAAGGTCGTACCGACAACCGACCCGAACATCACATTCGCGATGTCGCTGTCGGTATTCGCGCTAATTCTGTTCTATTCGTTCAAGATCAAAGGCGTCGGCGGGTTCCTCGTTGGGGAGCTCATGATGAATCCGCTGAACCCGAAGGCCCTCGGCGTGCCGAAGATCCTGTGGCCGTTCGTCATGGCCTTCAACTTTATTCTCGAGACGGTCGCGCTATTGGCCAAGCCGCTGTCGCTGTCGCTGCGACTGTTCGGCAACCTCTATGCCGGCGAGCTGATGTTCATCCTTATCGCGCTCATCGGTTACTGGCAGCTGCCGCTGCATTTCGGCTGGGCCGTCTTTCACATCCTGGTGATCACCCTGCAAGCCTATATCTTCATGATGCTGACGATCGTGTATCTCAGCCAGGCCTGCGAGAAGCACTAGCAACGATTTCTTTTCATATGTCCAAAATGCTTTGTAGGAGCAAGTAATGGAAACTGTAATTGGTTTAACTGCGATCGCGGTCGCGCTTTTGATTGGCTTCGGCGCGCTCGGCGTCGGCATCGGCATGGGCCTGCTCGGCGGTCGCTTCCTCGAAGGTTGCGCACGTCAGCCGGAATTGGCGCCGATGCTGCAGACCAAGATGTTCCTGGTCGTGGCGCTGCTCGACGCGGTCGCGATGATCGGTGTGGGTATCGCGCTCTTCTTCGCGTTCGCAAATCCGTTTGTCGGCCAGCTTCAGGCGGCAATGGGCTAAAGATGTACCGGCAACCGGGCGGCACCGTCGCCCGTTGGCGAATACCAATCTTTCAGGAGAAGCCAGGTGGATATTAACGCCACAATAATCGGCCAGACGATCGCGATGATCGTGTTCGTGTGGTTCTGCATGAAGTTCGTGTGGCCCCCGCTGATGGGCATGATCGAGGAGCGTCAGACGACGATCGCCGACGGTCTGGCCGCAGCCGAGAAAGGCGCGCGTTCGCTCGAGATTGCAGAGGTCGAGAAGACCAAACTCCTCGACGAGGCACGCGGCCAGGCCCGCGAGATCATCGATCAGGCCAACACCCGCGCCAACGGCATCGTTGACGAAGCGCGCGGCACCGCAGAGCAGGAAAAAGAACGCATCCTGACGGCGGCGGAGGCCGAGGTCGAGCAAGAGGTCAATCGCGCACGCGAGGAACTGCGCGGGCAGGTTGCCGCGCTGGCAGTTGCCGGCGCCGAGAAAATCATCTCGCGCGAGATCGACGCTTCGGCGCATCAGGATCTGCTCAACAAGCTCGCCGCGGAGATCTGATCCGTCATGGCAGAGAATATTGGAATTGCGCGTCCCTATGCCGAAGCGGTCTTTCAGCTCGCCCGCGAGACGGGGCAGCTGGCCGGTTGGTCAGACGCCCTGCACGCCGCTGCGGCAACCGTTGCCGATGAGGATGTCGCCCGGCTGATCGATCGCCCCGACTCCGACAAGGCCAAGATCGCCGGCTTCGTCGCGGATATCGCCGGCCAGGCTGCCGGCGGCGGGGCGGATGCGACCCAGCTGCGGAACCTGCTCAAGCTGCTGGCCGAGAACGGTCGGTTGCTCGTGCTCGACGACATGGCGGCTCAATTCGACAAGCTCAAGGCGGACGTCGAGAACAGCATCGATGTCGTACTGACGGCAGCGTCACCGGTCGACGCCGCGCAACAGGCGAAAATCATCGAAGCATTGAAACGACGCTTCGGCCGTGAAATTAACCTTCACTTCAAGCTGGACGAGAACCTGATCGGCGGCGCACGCCTGCAGGCAGATGACCTGGTCATCGACGGCTCGATACGCACGGGTCTGGACAAGATGTCCAGCGCCCTGACGAACTAGAGGAAACCTGGTAATGGCAATTAAAGCCTCTGAAATCAGCGATCTTATTAAAGAGCGCATCAAGAACTTCGACAGCGCCGCGGAGGCGCGTGACGTCGGCACCGTGATCGCGGTCACCGACGGCATCACCCGCATCCACGGCCTCGGCGACGCTCAGTATGGTGAGATGCTCGAGTTCCCGGGCGATACCTTCGGGCTCGCGCTGAACCTCGAGCAGGATTCGGTCGGTGCGGTCGTACTCGGCGACTACAAGCACATCACGGAAGGCGACACGGTCAAGACGACCGGGCGCATCCTCGAGGTGCCGATCGGTCGCGAGCTGCTCGGCCGCGTCGTCAACTCGCTCGGCGAGCCGATCGACGGCAAGGGCGTGATCGATACGAAAGAAACCTCGCCGATCGAAAAGGTCGCGCCGGGCGTCATCGAGCGTAAATCGGTCGACCAACCGGTGCAGACGGGCCTGAAATCGATCGACTCGATGGTGCCGATCGGCCGGGGCCAGCGCGAGCTGATCATCGGTGACCGCCAGACCGGTAAGACTGCGGTGGCGATCGATGCGATCATCAACCAGAAAGGCACCGGCATCAAATGTATCTATGTCGCGATCGGCCAGAAGGCCTCGACCGTGGCGAACGTCGTGCGCAAGCTCGAAGAGCACGACGCGATGGAGCACACGATCGTCGTCGCGGCGACCGCTTCCGATTCGGCGGCCATGCAATACATCGCGCCGTATTCCGGTTGCTCGATGGGCGAATACTTCCGTGATCGCGGCGAAGACGCGCTGATCATTTATGACGACCTGACCAAGCAGGCGTGGGCCTACCGCCAGGTCTCGCTGCTGCTGCGCCGCCCGCCGGGCCGCGAAGCGTATCCGGGTGACGTCTTCTACCTGCACTCTCGCCTGCTCGAACGTGCGGCGCGCATCAACGATAAGGAAGTCGAGCGCCTGACGAATGGCGCGGTCAAGGGCCAGACGGGTTCGCTGACGGCACTGCCGATCATCGAGACGCAGGCGGGTGACGTGTCCGCGTTCGTACCGACGAACGTGATCTCGATTACCGACGGACAGATCTTCCTCGAGACCGATCTGTTCAACGCCGGTATTCGCCCGGCCATCAACGCGGGCCTGTCGGTCTCGCGAGTCGGTGGCGCCGCCCAGACCAAGATCATCAAGAAGCTTGGCGGCGGCGTGCGACTGGCGCTCGCCCAGTATCGTGAGCTGGCGGCATTCGCGCAGTTCGCATCCGATCTCGACGAGGCGACCCGCAAGCAGTTGGAACGCGGCCAGCGCGTGACCGAGCTGATGAAGCAGCCGCAGTACACGCCGCTGTCGGTCGGCGAAATGGCCGTGTCACTGTACGCGGCTAACGAAGGCTATCTCGACGACGTGGAGGTGGAAAAGATCGTCCCGTTCGAAGCCGCGATGCACTCGTATATCAACGACAAATACGCCGACCTGATCAACAAGATCAGCGACACCGGTGCGTTCGACGACGAGATCGAAGCGGGCCTTAAGAAGGCGATCGAGGACTTCAAGGCGAACGGAGCCTATTAGGGTCAATGGCAAACCTCAAAGAAATTCGCACCAAGATCGGCAGCGTCAAGAACACGCAGAAGATCACCAAGGCGATGGAGATGGTCGCGGCCAGCAAGATGCGCCGCACGCAGGCCAGGATGCAGGAGACGCGGCCGTACGCGGACAAGATCCGCACGGTGATCGGCCACCTGTTTCAGGCGAATCCGGAATATCGCCATCCCTTCCTCGTCGAGCGCGAGATCAAGCGCGTCGGTTACATCGTCATCACGACGGATCGCGGCCTGTGCGGCGGACTGAACGTCAATACGTTCCGTCAGCTGCTCAGGGAGCTGAAGGAATGGCGCGATAAAGATATCGAGGTCGACCTGTGCCTGATCGGCGCCAAGGGCGTGCAATTCTTCCGTAGCCTGAACGTCAACGTCGTCGGCGCCGCCACGCATCTCGGCGAGGACCCGAAGGTCGCCGACCTGGTCGGCGCGATTCGGATCATGCTCGACGCGTACACCGAGGGCCGGGTCGATCGGGTGTTCATGATGCACAGCGAGTTCGTCAATACGATGAGCCAGCAGCCGCGCAAGGACACGTTGATTCCGGTCGAGGCGATCGACGCTGAAGAGCTACCGCAGCACTGGGATTACATCTACGAACCGGATGCGGTCGACTTGCTGGATTCGGTCCTCGAGCGCTACATCGAGTCGCAGGTGTATCGCGGCACGGTCGAGAACGTCGCGTGCGAGATGGCTGCGAAGATGGTCGCGATGAAGAGCGCGACCGACAACGCCGGCAAGCTGATCGACCAGCTGCAGCTCGATTACAACAAGGCTCGTCAGGCAGCCATTACCCAGGAAATTTCAGAAATCGTTGGCGGAGCCGCGGCGGTTTAGAGAACTATTCAGAGGACTATCAGATATGAGTTCCGGAAAAGTAGTACAGATTATTGGCGCGGTCGTCGACGTGGAGTTTCCGCGGGACGCGATGCCGAAGGTCTATGACGCCCTCAGAATCGAAGAGCGCGATCTGACGATGGAAGTACAGCAACAGCTCGGCGACGGTATCGTGCGTGCGATCGCGATGGGCTCCAGTGAGGGCCTGACGCGCGGTCTGGCGGTCACGAACACCGGCGATCCGATCAAGGTTCCGGTCGGTGAGAAAACGCTCGGTCGCATCATGGACGTGCTCGGCACGCCGATCGACCAGGCGGGCCCGATCGGCGAAGACAAGAAGATGCCGATTCACCGTGCGCCGCCGGCCTACGACGAGCAGGCGTCTTCCACGGAGTTGCTCGAGACGGGCATCAAGGTTGTCGACCTGATCATGCCGATCGCCAAGGGCGGCAAGATCGGCCTGTTCGGCGGCGCGGGCGTCGGCAAGACGGTGACGCTGATGGAGCTCATCAACAACATCGCGAAGGCGCACGGTGGTTACTCCGTATTCGCCGGTGTCGGCGAGCGTACTCGTGAGGGCAACGACTTCTACTACGAGATGGAAGAGTCAGGCGTACTCCCGAAGGTATCGCTGGTCTACGGGCAGATGAACGAGCCGCCGGGCAACCGCCTGCGCGTCGCGCTGACCGGCCTGACGATCGCCGAGGAGTTCCGCGACGAGGGCCGCGACGTCCTGATGTTCATCGACAACATTTACCGCTATACGCTGGCCGGCACCGAGGTATCGGCACTGCTCGGCCGTATGCCGTCGGCCGTGGGCTACCAGCCGACGCTGGCCGAGGAGATGGGCGTGTTGCAGGAGCGCATCACGTCGACGAAGACCGGCTCGATCACGTCATTCCAGGCGGTCTACGTACCGGCGGACGACCTGACCGACCCTTCGCCCGCCACGACCTTCGCTCACCTCGATGCGACGCTCGTACTGTCTCGCCAGATCGCCGAGCTGGGTATTTACCCGGCGGTCGACCCGCTCGACTCGACGAGCCGCCTGCTTGATCCGAACGCCATCAGCTCCGATCACTACGAGACGGCACGTGGCGTGCAAGCCGTACTGCAGCGCTACAAGGAACTGCAGGACATCATCGCGATTCTCGGCATGGACGAGCTCTCGGAGGAAGACAAGCTGGTCGTGCAGCGCGCGCGTAAAGTGCAGAAGTTCCTGTCGCAGCCGTTCACGGTGGCCGAGACGTTCACCGGCGCGCCCGGCAAGTACGTCAGCCTGCAGGACACGATTCGCAGCTTCAAGGGCATCGTTGCCGGCGAGTACGACGATCTGCCCGAGCAGGCGTTCTACATGTGCGGTGGCATCGAAGAGGCCATCGAGAACGCGAAGAACATGTAACGGTGTCGGGAGCCGGTTCGGTTCCCGCGTGAGAACAAATACATGAGCACAATCAACGTCGAAATCGTCAGCGCCGAGGGCCATATCTACTCCGGAGTAGCGGAGATGGTCGTGGCGCCGGCTCGCGAAGGTGACGTCGGCATCACGCCGCGCCACGCGCCGCTGATGACGAACCTGCGACCGGGC
>JBLYYV010000072.1:0-5912 GCA_048550095.1 Gammaproteobacteria bacterium | reverse complement strand
GGCTTCCGCAATTCTGCACGGATTCGCCTTGTTCACATAATTTTTATCGGCGATTCCCCTCATCACCGCACCCTAACGTGGCTGAGTCCTGCTGACAAGTGAGCCGCGCGCCCGTCGCATGCGGGTGGTGCCGGGTAGCTAGATTGAGTCTAAACCTTTAATTCTCGATACTATTTAGTCTATAAAGGCTGTGCCCTTATACTGCCTGTTACACAGACGGGGACTTTGCCATGATTCGAACCGCAATCGCAGTATTGTTTTTGACTATAAGCTGCAACGCAATCGCTGACAGCGACGACGCAGAATGGCGGATCGGAGGCAGCCTGTCATTTTCCGATTACGAGCGGGACGACCAGTCCGTCGAGAACGACGGTGTTGGCTTTGAGATTTTCGGCCAATACAAGTTCAACGCATGGATCGGCGTGGAGGGCAGCTTCTATTCCAGCCCGGAATTCAAAGGCGATGCGAATCCGAATGCAGCGGGCGGAGAAACCGAAACCAGTTACCAGGGGGCGGTATTGAACGGAATCGGCTACCTACCGATCCCCAGCGACCGGCTCGATCTGTTCTTGAAAGCCGGTTACTTCAACTTCTTCGATGTCAATCTGAAAGTCGACGGACGTACTACAGACACCTCCAGCGACGATGGGCTGGCACTCGGCGTCGGTGCCTCAGTTGCCGCAACAGACAACATCGGTATCCGCGCGGAAATCGACTGGTATGATGTTGCCGGCGCCGAACTTTGGACTATCGATATCGGCATCGAATATCGCTTCTAGCTCCTCATTCGAGTTTCTCGTCAGTCCTGCGCCTTTGGTGCGCGCGTGCGAGCCAACCCGTTAGTTGCGTCGCTGAGCCTCAGGACGAGCCTCCCTCTAGCGCCAGTTCCCTCTCGCTCCGGATGCCGAACTTGCGCATGATGATCGCCGCCGGGCAAAAACCGGTGAACGATTGCTGGAAGAGGTTGAATCCGATAAATACCGTCAGCCAGACGAATCCGGGATGCACCCAGAGCGTCAGCGCGACGGACAGCAGAATCATGAAGCCGGCGAAAGCCGTGACGGATCGTTCGAGTGACATTGGCATGCTCCTCTAATAGTTGTAGCGCACCCTGACATACGCGTTGCTGTTGTCCTGAAATTGCCCGAGAAACGTCCATGGATCGTCGCCGGCGAACAGGTTCAAGCCGAATGTCATCGTCCAGTGATCATCGGCGCGGTATGACACGACCGGCCGCAGATAGGCGTCGCTCTCGTTGGGCGACCAGAAAGTAAACAAGGACCAGTTCAGCTTGTCCTGCATCGCGCGGTAGGTCAGTCGCGTCGTAATCGTGTGACGATTCTCGGGCGGCTCGTATTGCGGGATTGGCGAGTTTTCGATCAGTCGGTCGTGATCGGCGATGTTCTCGAGGTAGTACTGCAGGCCCACGTTGAAGTTGCGTGCCGCCTCCCATTCGTAACCGGCCAGGAAGCGCAACTGGCTGTTGAAAATGAAGGGGTCCGTCCCGTCGCGGTCATCGCGCGACAAATAGTAAGACGCCTCGACGTTGAAGAGCCCTGGCCCCAGGGCGCGCCGCAGGCTGCCGCCCAGGGACGTCATCGGAGCGAAGCCGAACTGGCGCGGACCGTCGATTCGGCTCGGCGTCTTGAAGAAACCTCTGTAACCATACAACGCATACTCAACGCCTTTGTGCGTCTTGAAGAGCCGCAACGCGAACTCGCCATTTGAAAACGTATTGCTCGGCTCGTCGAAGGCGATCGGCGGTTCGGAGCCGATAATCAGGCCATCGAACGGCGAGAAGAACGAAAATCGTTCACCGCGAATGAATTCGTCCGGCGTGAACTTCGGCGTCCAGGCGAAATCGATGTTCGCGAACCGGTTGTACTGGGTCATGCGGAATGAGTTCGACGGTGCCTTCAGGTATTCGTCGTCACGGCCCGCAAAGAAGCTCACCCAGTCCTTCGGAAAAAGATCGTTCAGGAACAGGAGGTCGCCGGTGCCCCATGTCAGGACCTGGCGACCGATCTTCACGTCGAGGCTGTCGACCGGTGAAAAGGCGATGGAAATATCGCGCAGGTCGAGATCGACCTCCTCCAGAAGACCGTCGAGCAGTAGATCGCCCTTCAGAACGATACTGACGGCGTCATTTTCCCAGCCACTCTCCAGCCGCCAGCGGGCCTCGAGCAGCGTGCCGTAGCGCCCCACGCTCTCGTCTTTGTCCCACCGAGTGCCCGCCGCGCCTTCGACAAAGCCGGACAGCGGGATCCAGCCCTGTTCCTCCTCCTCCCAATCATCGCCCCAGTCTTCCTCGTCGCCCCACGGGTCGTCGGCAGAGGAAGTATTGCCGGAATAATCATCACCCAAAGAATCACCGGATACAGCATCCTGGCCAAACGCAGCTGCGCCCGCCAACAGTAACAACAGGAGGATGATTCGGCTCATGCCCATGTTAGTTGCTCGCTATTCGGGCCGCTGCAACCACTTCTTCGGCGGATTGCGCAGCGATCGCTCGGTGAAGACATCGTCGGGCATGCCGAGATCGTAAGCGATGAAGCGAAACTGCATATCGGTCTGCCCGCCGGTCTCGAGGTTACTGACGCGACTCTTCGTCACGGTTGGATGACCCTGCACGTCCTGCACTTCGAGCACCTCGACGCGACGGTAAACGTCGCCGCCGACGTTGGAATACTCGATCTTCATCGGCAACAGCGTCGTGCGATCGATCCATGTCACGTAACTCGAAAACTCTACGCTGGACGTATCTTTCGGTTCATGCCGCAGCACGTAATACTCGTCGGTGGTTTCGGTCAGCTCATGCGTGTCCTCATCGGGACCGCGGCCCGACACGTCCTCGTAGAAGTAATCGGCGCCAACGAAACTCGTTCGTTTGTCGCCAGCCGAGATGCGCTTGACCAGGTCCAGGCCCGGCAGATACAGCCAACGATCGTCGTCCTTACCCACGTGTTTTTTAACGAGATATACGGTGCCGCGCACGTCGGACGGCCGGCTGAAAACGACGAGGAAGTTTTGATCGGCGCCCTCCTGGACGTCCCTACGCAGTACGATAAATTGACGGCGTTGCTCGCGGCCCTGCGCGTCACGAATCAGCATTCGCACATCCGAACGACCGTCCTGCCCAGAGTAATATGAAGCCAGGTTGGCCTTTGCCACGATCGAATCGGCGTCGGTGATTGCTTCGCCGAAGGCAGGCACGGCCAGCAGGCACATGACGAGGACAGCCAGGGATGAATTCAGTTTGTATCGGGACATTTCAACTCTCCGTAGTCTCGGTCGCGACGGCTGCGGGATCGACGGCGCCGGACTTCGGCACCTGCAGTGCCCAGCGCATGACAGCCGGCAGCAGCAATAGCGTCGCGGCGCCGGAAATCGCCATAATCGACGCCATGAACGCGCCGACCGTGATATAGGGCACCAGCGGCGCGAAGAACAACGGCGTGAAACCGAGGGCGATGACGATTGCGTTGCGCGCGATGGCGCGCGCCGGTTCTTCGAATGCCAGCCGCGCCGCCTCGTCGAAGGAACCCGTCTCTCGGGTCAGGGTCCGCATGCGCTGGATGAAATGGATCGCGAAGTCGACCGAAAGCCCGAGCGTCAGTGACGACAGCACGGCGATGGGCATGTCGTAGTCCTTGCCGATCCAGCCGATGAGCCCGTAAACGGCCAGGATGGTGGTCGAGAGCGGCAACATCGCGATCAGCCCGAATCGAACGGAGCGGAACAGCGTCACCATCATGATGAATACCGCCACGAAGGCGCCGAGCAAACTCCAGACCATTCCCTGCACCATCGCCGTCTGCCAGACGACGTTGATGAAAGTCTTGCCGGCCCAGCGCGCCTCGACGCCATCGGGCAGCGGGTTCGCCTCGAGGTAACCATCGACCGCGTCGATGACACGGCTCATGTCCTGGTTATCGCCGCTCGTGAGTTGCAGCCAGATGGCCGCCGACCGATAGTCCGGCGTCACCATGTGCCAGAGATCCTGCGGACGATGCGAAGACTGATACTGCAATAATGCCTGGGCGACGCCCGGCACGCTGCCGGGGACGGTGTAATCGCTGTCGTCACCACCCCGCAGCTCCCGATTGACGACCTTTACCACGTCAGGCAACGCATTGGTCTTGCCGACCCATCCGGTATCCTGCAGCGCGGCCTGCAGCTCCTCTACGACAGCCAATGCAGCGGGCCGCTGAAAATACCGCGCCCGTGACTGTGCCGCCTCCAGGCGCGCGAGTAAGGACTCGAGCGAGTCGATGGCGGCATCATCGGCATCGAACAACGCGTCGTCCACGGCGACGATCATGTCGCCCATATCCTGATCGGATTGCACACGATCGAACATCTCGCGCAGCGCTGACGTGTCGCCACCCGCGGCGTCGACCGCATCGAAGTCACCGATGATCTCAGTACGCAGATCCGACATGACATCGCCTGAATAATCGAGCACGAGGAAGGCATCGTAGGTTCCCGCGAAGTGCTCGTTCAAAACCTTGTCTGCCACGCGAATCCGGTGCTGCTCCTTGAACCAGCGTACCGGGTTGTCATTGATTTCGATCCGCGCGACGCCTGCCGCACTGATCGCCATCAGCACGACCGTCGCGAGACCGATCAGTTTCGAATGAGCGAATGCGAACCGACCGATGACGCGCAGCGCGCGCGACAATGGCGATCCGGCATTCGCGGTCTCCGCGGCCGCGTCGTGTCGAGGCAGGCTCTCGAGACTCGCGGGTTTCATGCGCACGACATAGGCCGGTATGAATACGATCGTCAGCAGGAACGCCAACAGGATGCCCGTGGCGACGAAGGCACCGAAGATCTGCACTGGCGGAATCGGCGTCAGCATCAGCGACAGGAAACCGACGGCCGACGTGAGCGACGTGAACAGCATCGGCGTGAACAGATGGCCAACCACGTCGCGAATGACCGCTTTCGCGCCCCGCTCCGGATCATAGCGATCGGCAAATTCGGACATGATATGCACCGAGTCCACGACTGCGATCGGCATCAGGAAGATCGGGATCATGGAGCTCATGATATGCACGGTAAAACCCATGCCGATCAGCAGACCCATGATGGCAATCACCGTCACCATCGCCACGATCATCGGCGCGATGATGAGTTGCCAGCTGCGGAAGAAATACCACATCAGCAGGAAGATCATCAGGCCGGCGAGCGGCGCCGAGATGCCCATCTGGATGAACATCTCCACCCCGAACGTATCCTCGGCGACCGGCAGGCCGGTAATGTGATACTCGTCGTCGCCACCGATCTCGGCGGCGAGTCGCTCGATCTCCAGCGAGATCGGGTAACTCAGGTCCTTGCTCTCGATCGGCACGTAGATTGCCGCGGCTCTACCGTCACCGGACACGAGCGTGTTCTGCAGCAGCGGCAGCCTCGCGACGGCATCCCGAATCCGCAGCGCCTGGGCCTCCGTGGCCGGTGCATCCTTCATCATCCACTCGAATCGAATCTCGCCGGCGCCGCCCTGCGTGATGTTGTCGGTCTCGGCGAGCGACATCAGATCCGGTCGAATCACGCCATCGATCTCGAGGATCGCGCGACTGAGCTCGTGCAGCGCCGTCAGCGATGCGACGTTATAGATGCCGCCCTCGCCCCCGCGATTGACGATGCCGACGACGATCGCATCGTGCAGCGTAAAGCGCTCCTCGACGAGATTGTGGAAGACCCGATCGGGCTGATCGACAGGCAGCATGTTCTCGGGATCGGTATCGATCTGGATACGCGCGATCTGGGCGCCGAGCAACAGGACGAATATTGCCGTTAACCAGTAGACGAGCACTGGCCGCTGCGTACTCAAGTTGAGAATTGTGTTCTTCACGTTCAGGCCTTCAGCTTGTCGATTCCCATGAGCTTCAGTACAAGTTTCTCGTAGT
>JBLYYV010000071.1:0-4985 GCA_048550095.1 Gammaproteobacteria bacterium | reverse complement strand
TCCCGCCGAAAGAAAAAGCCGGCGCAGAGCGCCGGCGGGAGAAAACCAGACAACGGGAAATTCGGGGAGAGGGTTCGCCGTTGCCTGTTCGGCTTTTGCTACCGGGGGAGAATGCGCTAGCCGAGGCTGAATAATAACGAGATCGGCACGAGTGTCAATATTTTGTCTAGTAAAAGACTAGACAATTATGTAACAGGATGTAACCGACGGATCAGTACACGATGCCTTCGGCGTCTGCGACGCGCTCGAGAGCAACCTCTATCAACTCGCGTGCCTGGGCCGTCGTCTGGTGGAGGTAGCGGTGCAGCGCCGCGTCTTCGTCGTCCCGATTCGCACACTGGGCGCTGTAGACCTCGAAGGCGGTCAGATCACCAACCAGCTGCGCAAGATGGTGCGGGCACTCGCAGTCGATTGCGGTCGATGCCTGCGCGAGTTTAATCAGCTGAGAATTGCTGAAACGGCGCGGCGCGATCGGTCCCGTGAAGTCCCATGCAGCCGCAGATGTGTCCGGTCTTGGAGTTTGCCTGGAAGCTGCGGGTGCAGCGGGGGTGTACGCGCGCATGATGGCGGCGCGCACGTCGTCGACGTCGACCGGCGAGCGCAGAACGACGATGCGCGAGTCGCGGGCGGAGTCGATGTCGCGGACACGCCCAAAATTGTAGACGATCACACCTCGTGCTGCGCCGGCCTGTTCCATGTACTCGACCAATCGGCCAGACACCTGGCTGTCGAGCACGGGGCTCTCGACTACGACAACGTCGATTTTGTGGCGCGTCAGGTCCGCCATGAACCGATCGCGATTGCTGTCCGCGATGATGACTTCAACGGGCGCGAGGTCAGGCTTGTGAACGGCGACCTGCTCGGGCAGGAAGTCGCCAAGGATCGCGACCCCTATTTGCTCCGGTATCGGCGCACTTACGAATTCACTCAGACTTTGTGCTCGGTCGCGAAGCTCGTCGATCGTGTCACTCGCGATCTGCCCGATGGAAAGACCCTGGTCAGTCAGTCGCTTGAGCAGTGCGAGCTTGTCGACATCGGCCGGATCGTAGATGCGGCGGCCGTTCGGGGCACGCCTCGCCACGACAGCACCGTAGCGACGCTCCCAGACCCGTATCGTGTGGTCAGTGAGGCCCGTCAGTTTGGCAACGGCACCTATGCCATAGAGTTTTTCTTTGCTCGCTTTTGAGGCCATGTTCCGATCCTTTATTTTTGAATGCTTGCACGGCTGCGACGGCCCTGAATGCCGCTTGCCGCCCGAACAGTGAGGCCATCGCGCCAACCGGCCGCGCCGGCCTGAGCGCTAGAGATTCGAACTCACCGATAGACAAAATCAAATTGTTCATATATTGTGCGCATCTTACTTAGACATTATATAGACATTTTTTGAACATGGAAACGTTTCTAGCAGCGCTTATGACGATCTCCGCCGGCGTCTGGATCGGAACGATCGTATTCCAATCGACGGTCGTCGCGCCGGCCGTGTTCGTCAATCTTGACGCGGCCGCGGCGGGGATCTAGAGGATGCCGCGCGCACCGCACGCCGGAGACTGGATCTCGCTATTTGCCCTCACGGCGTTGTGGGGCACTGCGTTTCTGATGAATGAAGTTGCGTTGGCTTCGTTTGCCCCGTCCGTTCTCGTCGCCGGCCGAATTATCATCGCGGCCGCGGTGGTCGTCGGCTACCTGCGCATCACGGGCGACTCGCTTCCACCCCCCGGTCGTGCATGGTGGCCGATGGTAGTGCTCGCCTTATTCGGCAACGTGTTGCCGTTCCACCTCGTCGCGTGGTCGCAGCAGCACATCGACTCGTCGCTCGCGGGCGTCCTGATGGCGGTCATGCCGTTGTTCGTGCTGACGCTCGCCCATTTCTTCGTACCCGGCGCCCGCCTGACGCCTTATCGAGCGGTCGGGTTCGTCATCGGCTTCACCGGTGTCGTCGTTATCATAGGACCCGACTTCGCGAACGGCTTCGACGGCAACGTCGCTTTCTGGGGCGCGATTGCCGTGCTGGGTGCCGCACTGAGTTACTCGATCAGCACCATTTACGCGCGCCGCCTCGGCGCAGGCGACCCGGTCCGCCGTTCGGCAGGCATGCTCATCGTCGCCAGTTTAATGTCGCTGCCGGCTGCGGCCGTCGACATTCCGGGCATCAACACCCCGAGTATCGGGTCAGCAGTCGCACTCGGAATCCTTGGATTACTCGCGACTGGCTTCGCGACACTGCTGTACTTTCGACTCGTCCAGGGTCCGGGACCTACGTTCTTGTCACTCGTGAACTACGTGGTTCCCGCCTGGGCTGTAGTTGCCGGCGCTGTGTTCCTGGATGAATCGCTTTCGCTTTCAGTATTCTTGGGCATGGCGCTCATCCTCTGCGGCATCGCTCTCAGCGAAATCGGGCCTCGCATAGGACGTGCGGCACAGGCAGTGCGCGCGCGATCTTTGTCGTCGTTGCCCCGTGTTGCCCGGGAGGACGCATGAATCACGATTCGACGATCGACCAGCGAGAGGTCGAGTTCTATTCCGCACTTGCCGATACCTGGTGGGATGCCAAAGGACCCTTCTGGCCACTGCACCAGCTCAACGAGTTGCGCACCTCGTATATCCTCGACAAGCTGTGCGGGCACTTCGACAGAAACGCGGCCAGCGATAAACCTCTCAAAGGACTGCGGGTGCTCGACGTCGGCTGCGGCGGCGGGATACTCGCGGAATCGATGGCGCGGCACGGCGCTTCCGTGACAGGGATCGACGTCGTTGAAAAAAACATCCGTATCGCGTCGCTGCATGCGACTCAACAAGACCTCGGTATCGAATACAGCATGACAACCGCATCGTCACTCGCCGAATCCGGCGACGTATTCGACGTCGTATTGAACATGGAGGTCGTGGAGCACGTCGCCGACGTTGATGCGTTTATGCGGGACTGCTGTCGCCTGGTGTCCAATACGGGTGTGATGTTTGTCGCAACGATCAACCGCAACCTGCTTTCGTGGTTATTCGCGATCGTCGGTGCGGAATACGTTTTGCGCTGGCTTCCCCGCGGCACGCATCGATGGCGCTGGTTTCGAACCCCGGCGGAGATTGCGGAGCAGCTCTCCGAAGGCCGGCTCTCTGTAGCAGACACCGCCGGCGTAGCGGCCAACCCTTTCAATCGCCGTTTGCGAATGACGAAGTCGACCAAAGTGAACTACATGATTTTTGCTACTCGTTCGTGACGGCGCGCGTCGAAAAAACCAAAGCCCTGCTCGTTGTTCTCGGCAACCAGCTGTTCCCCCTCGAGCATCTGCCAGCGGCGGCGGAGGCGAGTGTATTCATGGCTGAAGACCTTGGACTATGCACTTATGTTCGCCACCATCAACAGAAGATCGTGTTGTTTCTTGCGGCGATGCGATCTTACGCCGATGCACTCACGGCTGCTGGTTACGATGTGCACTATCAACGGCTCGATGTTCACGATGTGGACAACTACGATGCAAAACTCGAAGAACATCTACGGGCGACCGGCGCAACGGAACTAATGCACTTCGAGATCGAGGACAAGCCGATGGAAGAGCGCCTCGTCAAGGTCGCAGAATCCCGGGGTCTGACGCGAACAGAACTGCAATCACCGATGTTTCTGTGCTCGCGCGACGAGTTCGCCCGCTTCGCAAAAGACAGAAAGCGCTTATTGATGGCTGAGTTTTACAAGCAACAGCGGCGCAGGCTCAGCATCATGGTGGATGATGCCGGTCAACCAACAGGCAATCAGTGGAGTTTCGACGCGGACAACCGTAAGAAGCTTCCAAAGAAGCTGGTACCGCCGTCCATTGACTGGGCCGATTCAACCGAACATGTCAACGACGTGATTGAGACTGTCGTGCAGAACTTTGCCGATCATCCGGGAAATGCCAGGGAGTTTTGCTGGCCTACAACTCGCGACCAGGCATTACTTTGGCTTGACCAGTTCGTCGAGCATCGACTGGAGCAGTTTGGGCCCTATGAAGACACCATAACGACTCGCTCCGCGACAGTTTTTCACAGCGTGCTCAGCCCGTGCATGAATCTGGGCCTGCTGACGCCGGCTGAGATCATTAAGAAGGTGATGACGCGTGCCAACCAGATTCCGTTGCAGAGCCTCGAGGGATTCGTGCGCCAGGTAATTGGTTGGCGTGAATTTGTACGCGGCATCTACAGAACGTTCAGTAGCGAACAGGAGCGGGGGAATTTCTGGTCTCACGACCGCAAGCTGACGAATGCCTGGTATGACGGCACGACAGGCATTCCGCCGCTCGACGATACGATCCAGTCGGTGCAGCAACTCGGGTGGGCGCATCACATTCCGCGACTCATGGTGCTTGGAAATTTGATGACGCTGTGCGAGATCCGGCCCGTCGAAGCTCACCGCTGGTTTATGGAGATGTTTGTCGACTCGTCGGAGTGGGTGATGGGTCCGAATGTTTATGGCATGGGGCTTTTCAGCGACGGCGGTATTTTTGCAACAAAGCCCTACATATGTGGTTCGAACTATCTGCTCAAAATGAGCGACTACGGTAAAGGGCCATGGTGTGACATCGTGGACGGCTTGTATTGGCGGTTCATTGAAAAGCACCGCACGTTCTTTGCCGAGAATCCCCGCCTTGCGCTGATGCCGCGAGCGCTCGATCGGCTGGACGCCGGTCGTCGATCGCGCATATTCGAGGCAGCAGAGGACTTTCTGCACGCACATACGTCTCCGTGATTGACAAGTTGCTCAGCTACAAACGAAGCTTGGACAAGCGCCGCGCGATCAGCCGATCGTATCTGGCACGGCGGCCTTCGCGGCTATGTGGCAACTAGGCTCGCGTGCGGCTAAGGCGGCGTAAGGGCCGTTATTGTCCAGCCCCCAACAGGCTTGAAGCGCTCGTCAATCACGGGGAAACGCAATTTGCCGCTGTCATCTATTGCGAACAGGATTAGTGCGTCCGGGTTTTGCTCTCGGTAGTTTTCGAGGCCGAATTCCGAGGTCAGCT
>JBLYYV010000070.1:0-10073 GCA_048550095.1 Gammaproteobacteria bacterium | reverse complement strand
TAGATGACGATGTTGCGACCCAGTTTCCTGGCGGCCGCCAGTTGTCGCACGGCCGCGGCAGCGGCGAAGCGAACCGCGATCAACCCGGCCATGGTGCCGCCGAGCCACGTGAACGCCCACACACGCGAGTAGTCCTCGGAGATCTTCAGTGCGAACGCGCCCGTGGTGATCAGCAGGAACAAAAACAGACTGACGCCGACGATCTTGGCGATCTGCTGATAAGGCGTAAGGATCTTACCGAAGCGGTAGAGACCCAGCGTATGGAACGCCTGGAGCATCAGTAATGTGAAGATGCCGATGGCCGCGTAGTACTGCGTGACTTTTTCGGGTTCATCGACGACGTACAGCGCGTGGATCAGAAGTCCCGCGCCGATCGTTGTCAGGGCCTCGGCCAACGCCGTCAGGCCGACTACGATGCTCGACGAGAGGTAGGCTTCGTGAGTGAGCGTTCCATCGCGCAACTCTGAATTGTGATTGGTGCTGCTAACCATGCGGCTCTCTTCCGTGTGAGTAATTCAGGCATAGCTACGTGGCGCGGCGGTTTATATTGTTTGAGCAGGCGCACTGATTCGCGAAACGTTGATGTGCGCCCGGAATTTATTTGCCGCGCATGTTACACAGGCATTCTAACGAATTGGTTCTCGGCACGGCGGAACAATTTGCCCGTTATGTAAAATAGCCGGGACCTGTCGATAAACACACCGATAATAGAGAATCCGACGCGCGGCGAACCACTGCGGTTGTCGCCAAAAAAAAATAATAAGGATCAGCAGGAACGGGATGAACTTCTTCGCGAAACCAGAAATCGTCTGCACGGGCTTTCGATTCGTCGAGGGCCCGGTCTGGGTTGACGACGCTTCGCCGCTGCTCGCCGCAACAGGCGCGCGCTCGGGCGCGCTGATTTTCAGCGATATTCCGGCGAGCCGGCTGTGCTGGTTCGCGGACGGACGCACGGGCATCCTTCGCGAGCCAACCGGTCAGGCCAACGGGAATGCGCTCGATCCGGGCGGCATGCTCATCAGCTGTGAGCATCAGAACCGTTGTGTGAGTCGCTTCGACGGCAAGCACGCCGCGCGGCAGCTCGTCATGCGCTACGAGGGTAAGCGCCTCAATAGTCCCAACGACGTCGCCGTGCGTAGCGACGGTCTGATATTTTTTACCGATCCGCCATACGGCGTAGCGCCTGAGGAGCGCGAACTCAATTTTCAGGGCATCTATTGTGTGCAACCGGATAGCCCGAATCCTTCGCTTTTGAACGACCAGTTTGACAAGCCGAATGGCCTCGCATTCTCTCCGGACGAAGCATCGCTCTACATAGCCGACACCGAAAGAGGACAGGTGCGCCGGTTTTCGGCGGGGCCTGACGGGACGCTGTCCGATGAGCGAATATTCTGCGACTGCGAGCGACCCGACGGAATCTGCGTGGACACCGCGGGCAACGTGTGGGTGGCATGCCTGGAGGGCGTGGAAATATTCGCGCCCGATGGTCAGCGTATCGGTTTCATCGCGCTGCCGGAACGGCCCGCCAACATTGCCTTCGGCGATGCCGACCTCGGCACGCTCTTCATCTGTGCGCGCACCAGCATCTATGCCGTAGAGACCGAAGCCACGGGCGCGCTGGCGCGTCGCGGCCGATCGCTAGTGGAGGCGTGCTGCTCGTGATCATCGACTTCAAGACATTGCTCGGTGTGCTACTGCGTCCTTTCATGTTTGCGCTGTATTTCCTGTCGGGTTTCACGCCGCGCTCGCCGCGCCGCTGGGTCTTCGGTAGCTGGAGCGGTAAGCGCTTCGCGGACAATTCGGCGGCGTTGTTCGAGCACGTTCTGAGCCAGGATCAGTCGGGCATCGAGGCGGTATGGATCAGCCATGACCGTGATGTCCTGCGGGCGTTGGCAGAACGTGGATGCGTTGCTCATACGCCATGGTCGCCGGGCGGAATCTTTGTTTGCCTGACGGCCGGTGTAGTCGTGTTCGACGGGCTGACCAAGGACGTCAATCACTGGCTGACGCGTGGCGCGAAGAAGGTGCTGCTTCGTCACGGAGTCGGTATCAAGAAAGTTGAGCGCGCGATCGAGCATCCCGGGCATCGCCTGTATCAGCTGTTTCACGGCAGCCTGTGGCAGCGCGCGTTCTGGGGTTACCTGTTGCCGTGGCATCTCGTGCGCCCCGACCTGATGATCGCCACGTCGCCGGAGCATGCCGCGCAGGGGCACGCTTATTACGACGTCGATGCCAGCCGGATCGTGATAACGGGTTTTCCGCGGAATGACATCCTGCTGTCGGCGGGCGCGGAGGACATCGATGCGCGCATCCGGCCACTGATCGCCGAAGCGCGCAGTCGCGAGCTACCGGTGTTCTTGTACATGCCGACGTTTCGTGACGACGATTCGCGTTTCGATTTCCCGCTCGCTGAACTGGAACAGCTGGCGGCGCGGCGGGGGATCATGCTGTTCGTGAAGCTGCACTTCGTCGACGGCCTGCGCCAGAAATCATTCGTGCCGGACCCGGAGGGAAATCTTCGGCTGCTCGACCCGGCGATCGATGCCAGTGAGGTATTCCCTGTAGCGGCCGGCTTGATCAGTGACTATTCGAGTGTCGTCTTCGATTTCGTGCTCACCCGGAAACCGGTCATCTTCTTCGTGCCGGATATCGATGAGTACCTGCGGCACTCGCGCAGTTTCTATTATGACTTCGAGGAGATAACGCCGGGCCCGAAGGTGAAGTCCCTGGACGAACTCGAGACCGCCATCGCCGCGGCGGTCCGGGACGGACTGGGCGAGTGGACGGAGCGCTACGATACGGTGCTGTCGCGGTTGCATACCTACCGGGACGCCGGAGCCAGCGAGAGAACCTATGAGGCGATTGTCGAAAGATTCGTGCCATCGGTAGCCGGCAGCGCCGCCGGGCGGCTGACGAAGTCGGCGACCAGTTGAGGTGATTCGATTATGCGAGTGATGATTACGGGCGGCCTTGGATTCCTGGGAAGCGCGGCAGGTGCGCAACTTCGGGCGGAAGGCCATGACGTGCGGCTGATGGACGTTCGCGACAGCGGGCCGCGGGACAGTGACTATTGCCAAGGCAGCGTGTTGAGTGCACCGGATTGCTTTGCGGCGTGCGAAGGCGTCGACGTCGTCGTTCATGGCGCCGCGATCCACCAGGCCCAGCAAGTGCACCGGGACCCGCTGGCAGCTATTGCGATCAACGTGAAAGGCACGATAAATCTTTTCGACGCTGCACGAAAGGCGGGCGCGCGACGCTTCGTTTTCATGTCCAGCGCCAAGGTCTATGGTGATCCGAACGAGCTACCGTCAGCAGAGTACGATGCCCTCGAGCCGAAGGAGACTTATGCGCTGAGCAAGCTGGCCGGGGAGCACCACCTGCGCATGAACCAGGCCGCCGCCGATATCGAAGTTGTGATTATCCGGCCGTTCTCCGTCTACGGTCCCGGCCAGAATCTCGGCAGCGGTTATGTAGGTATGGTTCTGGAGAGTCTACTCGGCGAGCGGCGCATCGATCTTCCGGGTAAACGGGATTTTATTCGTGACTTCGTGCACATCGATGACGTCACACGATTGTCGGTCGCCGCCATAGTGGGTGAAGCGCGAAGTCCGGTGACGATCATGAATGCCGGCAGTGGCGAGACGATTTCACTGGCCCAATTGGCGGAGCTTGGCTCGAATATCGTCGGCTACGAACTGCCGATCGGTTTTCGAACGCCGGGCCCCGAAACACTCACACGTTCCCACGCTTGCCTGGAGCTGACGGCCGATCAGTTCGGCTATCAGCCCCGTTACCAGGTGCGCGAAGGACTGGCCGATACGGTCGAGTGGTTCCTGTCGACTAATTCGCGCGCAGGCAAGCTGGCAGCCAGATGATCGCCGCACTGATTCTCGCCGCCGGCAAGGGTGTGCGCTTCGGCAGTGATCAATTGCCGAAACAGTTCAGCGACGTCGCCGGCAAGCCGCTATTCATCCATAGCGTGGCGACCTACGCATCTATACCCGAGATCGATCGCATTGTCCTGACGTCGAACCCGGAGTTTTCGGATCGCATGCGCGATGACCTTGAGCGACATGGGCTCACCGATGCGGCCCTGCTCGTCGAAGGCGGAGCCACACGGCAGGCATCGGTTGGAAACGCGGCAGCGGCGTTGGGTCCCCTCGATGCTTTCGATCACGATGACATGATCATCGTCCATAACGCGGCCTCGCCGAACACTCGTGCGTCATACGTGCGCGAATGTATCGAAGCGATGGCGGGTGTCGATGCGGTTCAGGCCTGCGTGCCGGATACCCGCACGGTCTTCGAGAGGTCGGATGGTTTCGTGACGCGCGTACTGAAGCGCGCGAGCCTTGTCTACAACTGTGATCCCCTGATCTATCGTGCCGATGTATTCGAGCATCTGTTGCAGACGCAACGTGAACGAGGATCCGCCGGAGAGACGACGAGTGATACGGCGCTCGAACTCGGTTATCGGATCCGCCTCGTCGAGTCGACCTACGACAACATCAAGGTGACGACGCCATGGGATATCGCGGCGGTTGGCGCTGCGATGACGGACGTGTCGGTTGGCTGAGGCGCGTTGCTGATCGGCAGTGTTTCCGGCTCTAGCAAGGCCGAAGCGCGCCGCGGACTGATTCAGGATTCGTTGCCGGCTGTCCCGGTGCTCTCCATGCCGATCAAACCGGCATTCGACCTGACGAACTGAACCTCGGCGGAATCCCGGCCGAACTGAACGGTGATCTCGCCCAGAAACTCCGGGTATTTTCGTCGCATGCCGAGACATATGCTGAGCATCGCGATGTCCCCGACGTAGTCATCCGGAACGTCGACGCCGTCGCACAGTTTGGCATTCGCGAACCAGAGATTCACTTTCCTGCCGAACCCGGTGTCGGTTTCCGCCATGCTTTGCTTCATCCGTTGCCGGACGGTCGGATGGTCCGCAAAACAGTCGAAGTATCCGGCATGGGCGCTGGATGAACGATCGGCCTCGTGAAAGCAGATCGTCCCGACGATACCCTCGACGCTCTCCGTATTGCGCCAGCGAATCGCCTGCATGCTGTTGGTGAAGTGGACCGCCTCGTTCTCGGTGTTGACGGACTCCCACGGCATCAGGACATAGTCGGTGTCTTCGATCCAGCGGCGGAAGAGCGCCTCGTCATAACCGCCCGGCGTATGCACGTAGGTGGCGCCGTTACCAATCTCCTTGATGTGGGAGCTGAAGCCGTAGGTCAGTTTCGTGCCGCCCGTGGAATAGCTGATCATCTGCGCGCCGACAATGGTCGCTGGCACGGCGGCGAGCAGCAGTACGCCGCGGGAAGACAACGTGTAGCCCGAGGCGAGCGCATAAATCGCCACCCATAGTGCATCGGTGGTAATAAACAGGAAGAATGGGTTGCCGTCGAATCGCAGCGGCGAGCCACGTGGCTCATAGTCCGTGAACAATGCTTCGTTCAGACGATCGAAATCGATTTGCAACGTCAACGCGGCGAGGAAGATGGCGAGCGCCAGCATCAGGACGAATGCGCCCTGGGCTTCGGACTTGCCACGCAGGCTGAAGATCATTGCCGCGGCGACCACGAAGCTCGGCACGTGAAACACGCCGCCTGCGACCGGAATCGGAATCAGGTAGTCCATGACCGCGCTGCTTCCACCCCAGGTGCCCGACCAACCCAACATGCCCGCGACGAGGGCGGGCGTGATCCACGCGAGCACTAAAACGATCATGCGCATGTCGCTGTTCCTCTGCATGCATCCATATCATTCCCCGTCCTGCATAACTCCTGCTCGAGCCGAATTGACATATTCCCAGGGTGCAGATTGACAGGTTGGTCGCGATCAAACCGCCAACTGCGGCAGAAATCTGTTAATTCCATGCGCGCGACCCGGCTTGTGACCTGGTTCACACTTTCCCGCCACCCCCGCGCCGATAGGACTATTAGAGCGAGCGAATTCGAGCCGATTCCGGGCGCTTCGTCGCGTAACTAATAATTACGTCACATCCCGGATTGACCATATTCCGTACATTGAACGCGGAAGCGCACTCTATATATATGAATCACGGTTGAGCGGGCCACGAGCCCGCAGTGGATGGATGTCTGATAAGAACAGCCTGATCGGCTCCTGGCTGAACCTGCAGTGCGGTACGCTCGCGGGCGCGAAGCGTGCGGTGGTGTTGCGTGCCAATGACAGCGGCGGCTTGCGCGCGGCGGCGCACTGGCCGGCTGCGTCCATCCCGTCCCCGACGCTCACCAATATCGCTGCCGCCGCCGCGACGAAACCTTCGTGTACGGTCGACCCGTTCAACCCGGCGAACGCCGTTGCTGGACGCGAAGGCGACGTCATCACCAGTCCGCTGTTGCATAACGGGCGATCGTTCGGCGTCATCGCGGTCGAGATGCCGGCGGCGAATGACGCGCAGCGACGCGCATGCGCGAAGGCACTGCAATGGGGCGCGGCATGGCTGGACCTGTTGCTGAGTGCGCGCGAAGGCATGGCCGAGAATCATCTGCTGACCGTGATCGACATGGTCGCAACGACCCTTGAGCACCCGACTTTTCATGAGTCCGCGACGGCGGTCGTCGCGGAACTGGCGCGACGCGTTGGTTGCGAGCGCGTCAGCCTCGGCTTCCTGCGGCGTCAGACCTCGTGCGTACTCGCGGTGTCACGTAGCGCGTCGGCCGACAACCGTACCGCATTGTTGCGGGCGATCGGCGTGGCGATGGACGAGGCCATTGATCAGGATCTGACCCTGCTGTATCCGCCCGCCAACGCCACGGATATCCGGGTCGGCGAGTCGCACGAGCAACTCGCCGGCACTTACGGTTCCGGTTCTATCTGCACGGTGCCGATCACGGTCGAGGGTCACCTGGTCGGCGCGATGACCTTCGAGCATCGCGAGGCCGACCGATTCGACGCGACCACGGTCGCACTGTGCGAAGCGATCGTGGCACTGGTCGGGCCCATTCTCGCCGGCAAGCGCAAGGAAGAGCAGTGGGCGGGACCGCGCCTGCTCGACAGCCTGCGCGGTCAGCTGGTCAAGCTCACCGGGCCGCGCCATGTGCGCTTCAAGCTGGTGACGGCGATGAGCGTCAGCGCCGTTTTGTTCCTCGCGTTCGCGACCGGCGAGTATCGCGTGTCGGCTGATGCGACCCTCGAGAGCATGGTGCAGCGGGCGGTAACGGCGCCGTTCGACGGTTACGTCGACGATTCGTCGGTGCGCCCGGGCGACCTGGTCAAGGTCGAGGAGGTCCTGGCCCGGCTGGAAGACCGCGACCTGAAGCTGGAAGAGCTGAAATGGTCCAGCGAGGCCGCGAAGCTGCAGAAAGAATATCGCGAGGCGATGGCCGCGCACGAGAATGCGCGTGTGCGAATCCTCCAGGCCCAGTTGGATCAGGCGCGGGCGCAACTCGAACTCGTCGAGGAACAACTCGCGCGCACGCAGGTCACGGCGCCGGTCGACGGCATGATCGTCAAGGGCGACCTGACGCAATCGCTGGGCGCGCCGGTCGAACGCGGCGACGTGCTGTTCGAAGTCGCGCCGCTGAATGATTATCGCGTGATGCTGGCCGTCGATGAGCGGGAGATCGGCCGGTTACAGACCGGGCTCGCCGGGCAACTCGCATTGGCGGGCTCGCCCGACGACAGGATGCCGATCGTCATCCAGCGGATCACGCCGATCTCGACCGTCGCCGACGGCCGGAACTATTTCGCCGTGCAGGCAAAGCTGCTCAGTGATCGGCCGCAGGCATTGCGGCCCGGGATGCAGGGCGTCGGCAAGATCTACATCGGGCGACGCAAGCTCGTCTGGATCTGGACGCACGAGATGCTCGACTGGATGCGACTGAAGAGCTGGTCATGGACGGGCTGGGCGTAACGCGTGGCCGAGCAGCTTTACAGTCCGCTGTGGTACCGGGTCGCGAGCCTGCAACCTGCGTTGCGCGCGCATACGAAAGTACATCGTCACCTGTATCGAGGCGCGGCGTGGTTCGTCGTGCAAGACCTCGCAGCAGGGCGCGTGCATCGGTTCTCGCCGTCGGCCTATCGCATCATCGCGATGATGGACGGCCGACGTACCGTCAACGATATCTGGGAGACGGTCGACGAGGAACTCGGTGATCACGCGCCGACCCAGGATGACATCGTGCAATTGCTGGCCAAACTGCATTCGGCCGACCTGCTGCTCGCGGAAACGCCGACCGACACGAAGGAGCTGTTCAAGCGTTACCAGCAACGCCGCAAGCAGGGCCTGAAGCAGCGCTTCATGAACCCGATGGCGCTGCGTTTCCCGCTGATCGATCCGGATCGCCTGCTCGACCGGCTGCTGCCGTTCGTGCGCCCGATATTCAACGGCGTCGGTTTCGCGGTCTGGGCCGTGATCGTCGGTATCGCGCTGCTACTGGCCGCGATGAACTGGGCGGAGCTGACCGAGAACGTCTCCGACCGCGTGCTGAGCGCGCAGAATCTGTTCGTCATCTGGCTCGTCTACCCGGTCATCAAACTGCTGCATGAGCTCGGCCACGGGCTCGCCGTCAAGCGCTGGCGGGGCGAGGTGCACGAGATGGGCATCATGCTGCTCGTGCTGGCGCCGGTGCCCTACGTCGACGCATCTGCCGCGGCGGCATTCAAGGACAAGCGCAAGCGCATGTTGGTCGGCGCCGCCGGGATCATGGTGGAATTGTTCGTCGCCGCGCTGGCGATGTTCATCTGGCTCGCCGTCGAGCCCGGCGTCGTGCGCTCGGTCGCGTTCAACCTGATGCTGATCGGCGGTATCTCGACGGTCGTGTTCAACGGCAACCCGCTGTTGCGCTTCGACGCCTATTACGTGCTCGCCGACTGGCTCGACATGCCGAACTTCGGGGCGCGGTCCAACAAGTACATCGGCTACCTGCTGAAGCGCCATGCGTTCGCAATCGACAATGCCGAGTCACCGGCCAACGATGCGGGCGAGCGGCCCTGGCTCGCCGGCTATGCCGTGTTGTCGTTCATCTACCGCATGATCGTGTTGTTCGGCATCGTCATGTTCATCAGCAGCAAGTTTTTCGTGGTCGGCATCCTGCTCGCGATCTGGGCGATCGGGATGCAGATCGTGTTGCCGCTGATCAAGCATGTCGCGTTCCTGCTGGCCGACCCGCACCTGTCGCGGCAGCGGCCGCGCGCAATGGCTGTCGTCGGCAGCGTCGTCCTGATCCTGGTCGCGACCTTCGTCTGGGTGCCGTTGCCGTTGACGACGCAGGCGCAGGGCGTGGTCTGGGCGCCCGACAAGTCAGAAGTCAGGGCCGGCGCGGATGGCGTCATCGCGGAACTCCTGACGTTGCCGGACGCCGCCGTCGGTGCCGACACGCCACTGTTGAAGCTCGATGACCCGTTGCTCGCATACCGCGTGCGCATCCTCGAGGCCGATGTGCGCGAGGCCGAAGCGCGGTACAACGCGTTGCGAACCGCGGAACCGGTGCAGGCCTCAATCATCCTGGACGAGATCAGCACGATTCGCGAAGACCTCGCACGGGCGCGCGCGCGCCTCGATTCGCTGACGGTTCGTAGCCGCGCGGCCGGCAACTTCCTCGTCGAGCAGCCGCGGGACCTGGTCAATCGGTATGTGCGCAACGGCGATCTGATCGGTTACATCAGCGACAACTCGAACGGCCGCGTGCGCGTGGCCGTCACCCAGGAAGACATCGGCCTGATTCGCGAACGCACGGACTCGGTGTGGGTGCGACTGAGCGATCAGCTCGATCGCCCGATTAAGGCTTCGGTAACCCGCGCTGTGCCGGCCGCCATGGACCGACTGCCGAGCCCGGTGCTCGGCACGACCGGCGGCGGATCGGTACCCGTGGATCCCGCGGACACTGAGGGCGTTCGCACGCTCGATAACGTGTTTCATATCGAACTGGAGATTCCGACACCGGTGCCACGCATCGGCGGACGCGCTTATGTGCGTTTCGATCACGGCGCGGAGCCGCTGGCCCGACAGGCCTACCGACGCATTCGCCAGCTGTTCCTGAGGCGGTTCGATGCCTAACGAAATCATGCGACCAAGCCAGAGCCTCGGCTCGTACCCCGAACGCCCGTCG
>JBLYYV010000069.1:0-16523 GCA_048550095.1 Gammaproteobacteria bacterium | reverse complement strand
GCCGAGAACACGGCCATCGCGAAACTGGAATATGGCCTGGACCCGAACGGGCCGGAGAACCTGGCGGATCTTCTATGCCGAAGCCGCGACGCCGACGGCAACCTCGATCCGAATGGTGAAGTCCTCTGCGTGCAGGGCGACGCCCTGTATGACCAGACGCTGGACTGGGCATTTATCCAGGGATCGGAGTCATCGAAATTCTTCGCACCCAAGATCACGGCGGACTGGATGCCGAACGACGACATGCTGGTGTATCTGTCATGGGGGCGCGGCCAGAAGCCGGCGGGTATCAATCAACTCGGAGGCGCCGGAACGCCGATCCGGATCGAAGACGAGAGGTTTGCTTCGGAGAAGCTCGATGCCTACGAGGTCGGCACCAAGACGACATGGGAAGCGGCGGGCCTGCTGCAGGTCAACGGGGCGATCTTTTTCCAGGACTACACGGACAAGCAGGTCTCCACCCAGGAGCTGGTCAACGATCAACTGCGTCCGAAGGTGATCAATGCGGCGGCGGCGGAAGTCTGGGGCCTGGAACTCGAGCTGCTGTACTCACCTGCCGCTATCGATGGGCTCGTATTGAGCGCCGCCTATACCCATCTCGATACGGCCTATAAGGAATTTTTTGATGACACGGCACTGCTGTACCGGCCTGCGGCGGCCGGAAGCTGCGAAGTCGTTCAAAAAGGCGAATCTTTTTTCTGTCGCATGGACCTGAGCGGCAACAACCTCGAGCGCACGCCGGACAACTCATTCGTCGGCATCTTCAACCTGCAGCGGCCGTTCATGAGCGAGCCGTTCGATTGGTTCACGGAATTCAATGTCACCTACCAGGATGAGCGATTCGTGGACGCGGATAACTTCGTCAAGTTCGACGATTTCTGGCTGCTGGATTTCCGCCTCGGACTCGCGGCGGAGAAATGGAGCGTCGTCGCATACGTCGACAACGTGACCAATGACAACACGCTGAAAAGCGGTGGCAGCGGACCCGACTTCGCGCTGCAGAACCAGGAACTGGGTTTCATCGCCGGACTCGGCGTGCAGCAGTTTTTCGGCCTGTTACCGCAGCCCAGAACGTTCGGCGTACGACTGATGATGCAGTTCTGACGGCAGCTTCGACAGCTGACACCGGACCCACTTTTCGCGCAGTGCATCTCGCAGCATATCTAACTTTCGCGCAAGAGGCGGGCGGGTAGTTATTCTTCGGCTAAAAGAAAAGCCCGTCGCTCGGCGAGCGACGGGCTTTCGAACTGGACGCGCCAGTGTCCTGACGGTGGTTAGAGGATACGACGCTCTTTTACTGAGTCTCGTCCTGGAACCAATACGTTCGAACGGCATTGCCATCGAATCCTGGGTCGAAACATTCGACGCCGACGCAGACGACAGGCTCTCCCTTCTCATCTTCAGGGAAGATGAATATCGGCTCCGGAGCGATGCCGCCCTGATCGAGTTCGGTATTTCGATCTTCTTCCGTCAAATCCGTATCGTCCTCGCTCTCATCGAGATTCTCGACCGGCGAGCCGTCACGAACATTGACGCGGTACAGGCGATTGAGCCCAGGTCCTGCGACGCAGGCCGACTGATTGGTGTTCGGCGCGAATGACGTGAAGAACACCTGGTTATTGAACGTGAAGGATTCGGCCAGGACCTTCTCACCCGAACTCATCACCATGCCCAATCGCCATCCGGCGTCTGTCGGGAACAGCACTGGATCAGGATCGTAGGTAATGTCGAACAGATCCGCACGCGTCACCGGCGTATCGTAGTCATCCGTCGGGATGGCATTGAACACATTGAAATCTCTGATTGAATAGAATTCATCGTCAATCGCCGTCCACAATGGATGTGCGCGGTACCCGGAACCGATATTCACGGACAGGTAAGTACCGTGCTCGGTGATGACGGGGACGATATCGGGCGTCGCGTAAAATCTGCGAATTTCCGAAGCTGGCGGGCTGTTGCCGAGATCGGCGGCTCCGACTGAGGCGAGAACCCCGCCGTCGACGAGCTCGCTCGCGCCGTTCCCATTGTTGATATCGAAGCGCCATACACGCCCACCCATATCGCCGACGTACATGCGGTCCGCTTTGCCGTTCTGGCTCAAATCGACGACCTTGATCGGCGCGGGAATCGAATGCTCCATGTCGTCCAGCAACAGATCATGCGGCCCCACGCTCGTCGACGAATGGCCGGCGCTCCAGATCCGTTGACCGGTGTCGAGATCGATCATGTAGATGGCGTTGCCTTTCGTGTCGGTCCGGTATGTCGCACTATCCTGGCCATCGTCGTAGCCGCCGCCAAAGATCGCGACAAAACGGTTCGTGCCGCCGACATTGATCTTCGCGACATCCGGAGTCGACCAGCTCTGGCCCATGTCCGGCAGGTCGTTATCGTCGAGCTCCCACAGCAGTGTCGGATTATTGCGGTCGGTGACATCGAGCGCGAACGTAGCGCTGCCGCCGCGGCGCATACCGAATAACAGGATGACCCGCTCGGCACCGCTGATGCCCGGCTCACCATCGTTGTTCTTGATGTAGACCTTGATGTTTCCATCCAGGCCGTAGTTCTTGATGCCGTTCCCAAGATCATTCAGATAGAGGCCATACATCTTTCCGAGCAGGCGAGATGGGATGAATGCCCACAACTCGCTGCCATCGCTGGCATCGACTGCATGGAAATAGCCGTCGTTGGTCGACGTAAAAATCGTTGCATCGGGCGCGTCTTCGGTACCACCGTAGATGACCGTCGCGGGGCGCACGTGCAGCGGGTCCCCCATGACATGACGGTCGTCGAGCACGTCCAGGTCGTCGTCTTCGTCGAACTCGTCGAGGCCGCGGGCCCAGTTGATCACGTCATCGCGTTTCAGATCCGGCGCCGCCAGCATCTGCGCGGTCAGAGACGCATTGCCGACTTTGACGGCATTGCCCGCGGCCGAAAGCTGGTTACCGGCGATATTCGTGTAAAGGCGCCGACTCAGGTGGCTCGGTATTTCGTTCGCCGAGCCGCCCTCGGTCACACGGTCTCCATCGGGTGCGGCAGACCAGTAACTGAAAGAATTTGCGGAGAAGAAACCGGTGTCGTCATCGACGGCCGGCAGGCCGTCCTGCCCGTGCATCTCGCCCTGGACGACGCGATATTTCTTCAGGTTGCCGGGCCAGTGCATGCGTCGCGCGGGCGCGAACACCGAAACATAAGCATCGGCGAGATTGCGGGTCCGGTTGAACGCGTTCACGGGCACAGCCGGCGCGGTGAACGAGGTCGCATCGTCGAGGATGTCCAGGAAGATCTCGGTCAGCACCAGGGCGAGGGTGCTCGAGTCGTTGGCCGTCCGGTATTCGCCGCCACCGCGTGTCGCTGTCGATCTGAGCAGCGGGAAATCGGCCAGGAAGCCGACCGTATAGGTCGTGACATTCTGGAAGCCCGGCTGGTCGCTGACGTCCGTCCGGTAGAGGTATTCCGCCATGTCGTCCAGGCAATGGCCCTGACCCGATCCATCGCAGCTGCCGATCTTGTCCGACCAGCCCGGCCAGTCCTTAACCTTGCTGTCGGCGCTGCCGTCACCATACGGTTCGCCATCCGTCAGGTATACGATGTAATTGTTCTGGCACGACGAGTCCGCCGGCGACAGGTAGGTATTCGACGAGCTGCTCAGCCCGACACGGGTCTGTGGGACGCTCGGCTGAGGCTGGATATTGCCGTAGTCGACGTCGCGCCCCATGAAATACTGGCCGGCCTCGTAATAGACCTCCGACAGGGGTGTCCAGCCGTCCGCCTGGAGCGAGATGACGTTGCCCTTGAAGTCGTTGCGGTTGACGGCGATGTCCTGGACGGCGTCGATGATGGCGCCGCCCTCTCTGCGGTTGAACTTCTGCAGGCCGATGTTGATGCTCTGAAAGTTATCGGCCAGCATCAGCGTGACTGCCTTCAAGGCCTCGAGACGAGTCGTCGCCTGGCTGGGCGGCGAGAACTGCCAGTTGAGCCAGTTACCGTCATACAGCGTATAGGTCGTACTCCAGAAGGGCTCGTTGGCGTTATTGCTCGCCCACGGGCCGCCGGGGCCCTCGGCGGCCCACAGCTCGCTCCCGCCGTCACCGTGTTTTCCCCGGTCCGATCGGCATTCGACCGGGCGGTTGCGCGCGTTGTTGTTGTTGGACAGGTCCACCCACGCGTTGCCCGTGCTTTTCCAGGCCTGAAATTCGTCGGCGTAGACACCGAGGCCACTAAGCTGCTGCTGCGACGACGCGCAGTAATTCACGCTCTTGCTGAAGTAGTTCTTGCTACTTTTCGGCGGCGGAGTGCCGTCCGTCGTCGTCTTCCAATAGATGATGCTCGAGTCGTACGGGCCACCGTACGTAATAGTCGAGTCGTACGGCGGCTGAACGACGATGTTCGTGTCCATGCTGGTCGACGTGTCCATGATGAACAAGACGTTCGGCTGCGCCGATACGGAGATCGTATTGCCGCTGACGACGAAGACTTCCGTGTCATCGGCGGTCGCGGTCGGCGTCGTGCCGATGACCGCGGCCATGCCCATGCCGGTCCACAACATTTTCCTGAAGAAACTATTCATAAGACTTTCCTTGTCTCGAGAAACCTTGCCCCATTCCTGGCAACGCCGTAATCAATTCGATGGGCTGAGCACCAGCCGGTTGACGGCCCGCGTGTCCGGGTCGAAGAAGACGCCCACCAGCATGCCCGGGTCGTACGCGCCCGCGAAGAACGCTTCGCGCAGAACGTCGAGGGATACCGCCGGGGTGTGCGGCCCGACGAAGTAGCGAGTCGCGGCCGTCAGCTCGAACCGCAGGGGCTCGCAAGACTCGCACTGGGACGCGCTGAGCGTCCCGGTGTCGTACTGGGGCAGCGTAACCGCGCTGCGCTCCGCCTCCACCGCTCGCTCCGGATTCAGCCATTCGGCGTTGGCCGTGCCGATGCCGACCAGCGCCATCGCCACCGCGAGAATCATTGCTTTGCTGAATTTGTTCATAGTCGAGTACCCTTAATTAGCAATTCTGGCTGATCATTCTGCCGGTCAGCTGCCATTCGGCCCGCGAATGAAGAAACCCTGTCGATTCAACGACGCGCTGCCGGATCGAGAAGCGCCCTGCGCGTCGATTCGGTAATGAAACTGGTCGATCTTGCCGAGGCTCGAACCACCCGAAAAGTCAGGCGACTGCCCGCAGAAGCCGGTGCCGCTGCGATGCGTGCCCAGCAAGGCGACGACGGGCGTGGTGGGACCGAGCGGCATCGTCGTGCCGGGAGGGCAATTCGGGAATCCGGGCGCCGGAAAATTTCCCGTCGAATTGAAACCCTGGAGCGTGGTCTCAAGACCGGTTTCGGCCAGCTGGAAGGCATTCTCCAGGTACTGACTGTTAGCGGCCATCCGCATTTCCATCGTAGCCGTACTCATCGTCGAGGTTCCGAGGATCGTCAATACGAGTAACAGAATTAAGGCGATAACCAGCGTCGCACCGCCTTGTCTCTGTTTTGCCGGAAACTGGGTGTTCATCGATTGTTCCTCAGGGCCACGGTGGTGGAGATTGCCAGCCGGCGGAAGTTGTCCGGATAACCGCAGCCACCGCCTGCGCATGGGATCACCACGACATCGGGGTCCGGGCTGAGATACTGCGCGTTATCGGTGAAGCCAACTTCCAGCTCATCGGAACGCATGACGATCCACAGTCGAACCGCGAGAATCTGCGCATCCGGTATCGTTCCGCCGGTTGTCGGATTAACGATGTCGTGATCCGCATCGACGTAGCGCTCGATCTCCTGATCATCATCGGTATCGACGCCGAGCTGAACCTGCAGGTTCTCGACGCCGGGCATGATTTCCTGGTCCTGATGCACGCCGCCCGGCATCAACGTCTTGATGCGCAAAGATGGCGTATTGGGGTCGAGATCGGATCTCGGCGACACGTAGTAAACGTTCGTTATCGCGTTATGGGTCTGAGCGGCGGCCGAATAACCAACGGGCAACGCGCCGTCGTTGAAAAACTCGCCACGAGTGAGATCCGTTTGGACCTGGATAGTGCCTGCCGTCGGGACTATGGGCTGAGTTGATGCCCGACGTATCACGAGGGCATCCGACTGGGCCTGGGCCCCGCCATTCGGTGAACAGGGAATGCCGAGCGCCGCGTGACCGTATCCAGAGCTTTCGTCGACCGCCCAGACCTCTCGATTGATATCGAGAACCCAAGCGGTATAGGTCGTAGGCGGCAACATGGCGGCACTGCTGTCGACGGTGTCGCAGGTAACCGTCAGGCCGCCGGGTAGAACGTTGTCTATCAGACCCGGATCACCGCTGCGGCCCCAGAGCTTCGCGACGCGGATATCCGGCTCCATCATGTCGAGCACGAAACGGCCGTTCTCCTGAAGCCGCGCGACGCTGTCCGACACGCGGAAATTCGCGCGGCTCTGCTGGAATACGGTCACCGTGCCCAACAGCAGGAACAGACCGATCACCATCGCAATCATCAGCTCGACCAGCGTCACGCCGCGCTGATACTGCGAGCGAGCCACTCGAAAAATTGTGTGTGCTGAATTCATTTTGCCGTGGAACCCGTTAGCTGAGTACGTAGCGCGCCATCCATGCGAGCGATATTGCACCTATATGACGTGCCGCTGGGGATCTGCTGACGAACGGCAACGAGGGCTGAATAAGCGTGTTTTGCGTGAATCGTGTCATGGCGTTATGTCGAAAGACTTTGCCGCCTGAAAATGCACTTTGGTGCCGAAGAAAGCGCTTTGGCTGAAAAGAAACGGCCCCGTCACTCGATCAGCAACGGGGCGAACATGCCATTCTCGAAAACGCGCTCCGAAATAATCCTTTAGGCCGACCCGAGGAAAACCAGGCACCTACTCGCCCCGGCAGCACTGCTGCGCGTCGTCACCACCACTCATTTTCAGTAAGATTGGCGTCCGCATCGATGCCCGGATCTCCGCTCTATGAAACAACTCCTCCTTGTATTGGGCGCGTCGTCATTGCTGGCTTGCGGCGCACCCGCGCCGGAGCTAGCCCCAGCCCCGCTTGCCGCCGGATTCGACCCGGCGGACCTGAGCGCCGAGGTCCGCGCCCGGGACGATTTCTTCGACTTCGTCAACGGCCCGTGGTCCGCGCGCACGGCAATTCCGGCCGACTACTCGCGCTACGGCGAGATGGATGTCCTGCAGCAATCCACCGAGAAACAGCTGCGCGCGCTGATCGAGGAAACGACGGCACTCGAGAACCGCCCGACGGGTTCGGACGAGCAAAAAATCGCCGACCTGTACCTGTCTTTCATGGATGAGGCCCGGGCGGAAGAACTCGGGGTCACGCCGCTCGAAGAGGAATTGGCCCGCATCGAGGCCCTGGAGAATCACGATCAGCTGATCGAATGGTTCGGCCATGCCCTGGTAACCAGCATCACCGTCCCGATCAACTTCTACATCGATGCCGACGCCGCCGCGCCTGATCGAAACCTGGCGTACATGTGGCAGGACGGCCTGGGATTGCCGGACCGCGACTATTGGCTCGAAGATGCTGAGAATCTCGTCTCGGTCAGGGAGAAATACGTCGCCCATATCGTGCGCATGCACGAGCTGGCCGGATGGCCGGATGGCGCAATCGCTGCCGGGCAGATTGCCGATATCGAGAAACGCATTGCCCAGGCGCACTGGACCCGCGTGCAAAACCGTGACCGAGAGAGAATCTATTCGAATAAGTTCGCGCGGCAACAGGCCGCCGAACTGAGCCCCGATCTCGATTGGCCGAGCCTGCTGGCGGCCGGCGGTTTCGGCGACCCGGACGTCTTCATCATCGCGCAGACCGACTACTTCGCCGGCCTGGGCGCGTTGGTGCGCGACATCCCCATGGAAGCCTGGCGGAACTACGCGCGATTCAGAACGTTAAAAGCGTTCGCGCCCTACCTGAACGCCGACATTGTGCTCGAGAACTTCGATTTCGAGCGCCGCACGCTTAGGGGCCAGCAAGAGCTGCGCCCGCGCTGGAAGCGCGGCGTGTATTTCGTCAGCGGCAGCGTCGGCGAGATGATCGGTAAAGCCTACGTAGAACGCCACTTCCCGCCCGAAGCCAAACAACGCGTCGATACGATGATCGAGAATCTGCGCGATGCCTTTCGCAACTCGATCGATGCGCTCGACTGGATGAGCGACGAGACCAAAGCTGCGGCGCAGGAGAAGCTGGCCGCGTTTAACGCGAAGATTGGGTATCCGGATGTCTGGCGCGACTATGCGACGCTCGATGTCGTCGCCGGCGACCTCGTCGGCAATGTCAGCCGCGCGCGTGAGTTCGAACACAATCGCCACGTCTCCAAGCTCGGCAAGCCGGTCGACCGCAGCGAATGGGGCATGACGCCGCAGACCATCAATGCGTACTACCGTCCCACCTGGAATGAAATCGTATTTCCCGCGGCGATTCTGCAGCCACCCTACTTCGACGTCACCGTCGACGACGCGTTCAACTATGGCGCGATCGGCGCCATCATCGGCCACGAATTCAGCCACGGTTTCGACGACCAGGGGCGTAAATTCGACGGCACCGGTCGCCTGCAGGACTGGTGGACTGAAGCGGATGCGGCAACCTACGAGGCGCGCAGCGGCGGGCTCGTCGCGCAGGCTGACGCGTTCGAGGCGCTGCCGGGACAGAACATCAACGGCAAACTGACGCTCGGTGAGAACATCGCCGATTTGGCGGGGCTCGTCGTCGCCTACCGCGCCTGGCAACTCCTGCTGGACGGAAAAGAGGCGGAGGTCATCGAAGGATTCACCGGACCGGAACGGTTCTTCATCGGTTACGGCGTCGCATGGCGGAGCAAGATGCGCGACGAGTATATGCTGAAGATGTTGATAAGCGATCCGCACGCGCCGCCCCGATTCCGGGTCAACGGCATCCTGCGTAATATGCCGGACTTCTACAACGCGTTCGACGTTGTCGAGGGCGACGGCATGTACCTGCCCGCCGAAGAGCGCATCGAGATCTGGTAAGCGAGCTGACTCAGCGCGCCGCTTCGAACTCGCGCCGCCGAATCATCGCGCGCTCCTCGAGGTAGTCCAGCGTCTCCTGGTAGAGGCCGGGCACGGGCTCGAACTCTTCTCCGAGCACCATCGCGAGATCGGTCTGCGGCTCGTAGGCGGGCCATTTCGGCAAACCAGGGCCGTTCGGGTCGCCGGTCTTTGCGAAGTTGAGCCAGTACGCGCGGAACGTATCACCCCACGCGAGATCCTCATCGGTCAGCACGTTGTCGGCGTGCTGTTTGGGCCGCTGATACTCGGGGTGTTCCCGCACCGTGCCGAACATGAAGGGCAGCTCGCAACCATGACACGCACCGGGCACTTCGCCCCGGAGGTTCGTCTGCACGTAAGTCATGTGGTACAGGTACGCGGGTGAACTGACGTTGGCCATCTGCTTTGCAAGGTAACGCGTCGACGTCAGGAAGAGGCCCTCGGCGAACCAGCGTTGCGAGATGCCGATGCGTGTCCATTGATCGTCGAACACCGCGAGGTCTTCGTCCGACAAACCATCGATCATCGCCCCGGCCAAAAACCACTTGCCGATCAGCGGAATACCCTCGATCTGTCCCGACTCCCAGCTGTTCGCACCGCCTATGTATGGCACGTCGTGCTGCTCGCCCCGCTCGAATACCCGGGCGACGTGATCCGCCACCACGACGCCGTCGACGACCGGGTTGAACGGCACCTGTTTCTTCTTCTGGTATTCGACGATCGGCTGCCACGGCAGCGCGCGCAAGGCGACCAGCAATTCTTCATCGGACGCCGCGTCGATCTCGAAGTAGTCGACGAGATCCTCCCCCCGCTCCTCCCAGGAGCGCTGACCCGGACCGGGCACGCCGGGCTCGAACGCACTCGGCGTAGCGTCGATCAGAATACCGCTGCCCTGCGCGATCGCCTTGTGGAAGAGGCCCTTGCTCTGCGGCGTCGTCATCAGGAAGTTAACCGAGACCCCGCCGGCGGAATGGCCGAAGATCGTCACGTCATTCGGATCGCCACCGAATGCGACGATGTTGCGGCTGACCCATTCCAGCGCCGCGATCTGGTCGAAAACGCCGTAGTTCGCCAGTGGTTCGCCGGCCTGCGCGCGCGTCAGCGCCGGATGCGCGAAGCGGCCCAGGTAACCGATGCGGTAATTGATCGTCACCACGACGACGCCTTCGGCCGCGAGGATTCCGCCGTCATACATCGGTATCGAAGCAACGCCGAACTGCATGTTGCCGCCATGGATATAGAACATGACCGGCAATAGCTCGTCGCCGCGATCGGCCGGCGACCAGACGTTCAGGAACAGGCAGTCTTCGTCGATACCGATCTCGTCGAGATGCCGGTCGACCCACTCGGGATACGCGCCTTTCCGCTGGGGGCATGCATGCCCGAACCGTGACGCATCGCGCAGGCCCTCCCATGCCTCGACCGGCTGCGGCGGCCGCCAGCGCAATTCACCGACCGGCGGCGCTGCATAGGGAATGCCTCGGAATATTCGTATTCCGCCTTCCTGAACACCGGCGAGTTCGCCGGAGTCGATGCGCACCTGAACGCGCTCCTGCGCAACAAGCGGTGCGGAGAGACTGCCATACATTACGCAGACGAGGACAACGTTCAACACGCGGGAAAAAATTCTCATACTCAGCTCTCTATGCGGACGACGACGCACCCGGGGATGCCGCCGACAGTTTTTGTTCGTCCAGCCGGTAGGCATAAATGATCGCGAGGCTCGACAACATCAGCAGGCCGGGGATCAGTGCGACGGTGATGTAGGTCCCCCTGATGGCCGACTCCGCCTGGGTCTGCGCGAGCCGATCGAAACCGGTGAGCGACAACACGAGCCCCAGGATCTGCGCGCCGATCCCCGACGTGATCTTCTCGACCAGGCTGTACATGCCGGCAAACATGCCGTTCTTGCGCTTACCGGTGTCGCGGTAATCAAGGTCCATGACGTCCTGAAGCATCGCGTTGCCCATCAGCAGCATACCGCCCGAGATGACGCCGAATCCCGCCGCTCGCGCGATCATCATGACCATCGGCTCCTGCGGTTCGGCCAGCAGCCAGGACAACGTCAACAATACGTGTCCGGTCGTCGCGACGAAATAGCCGAAGCGCTTGCCCTTGATCTGCGCGAGCCGCGACCAGAGCGGCATTGCCAGCGCCCAGACGGCGGTCGTGACGGCACCGTAGATCCCGAGGATCTTCATGTCATAGCCCAGCGCGAATCTGAAGAAGAACACGAGGCTGCCGGCATTGACCGCGACGGCCAGCAAGTGCGTGACCTTGATCAGCATCAGGGTCACGAAATGCCGGTTCGACAGGATGACGGCGAGTTGTTCGCGCAACGGTATGAAAGCCTGGTTCGGCGTGGCCGACCCTGCGGTCGACGTCATCAGGAAACAACCGACGAACGCGGCAAAGATCAACAGCGCCATCAACGCACCCAGGTAGGCATACGCCTGCTGCCCTCCGCCCAGCGCGCCGACCAGGAACGGCGCCACGGCGATACCGAAAAACGTACCACCCGCGATGAACGTCGAACGCCACGCGACCATGCGCGTGCGCAGATGCACATTCATGGTCAGTTCCGCCGGCATCGACAGGTAGGGCACGTTGAACAACGTATAGCCGGTCGCATACAGCAGCAAACAGGCGGTGACATAACCAATCGAGTCCCCGACCGGCCCGCTGAACAGCAGGAAGATAGCGACCGGCGTCACCAGCCCGGCCAAAAGCAGATACGGTCGCCGCGCACCCCAGCGTGTCCGGGTGCGATCGGAGATCCAGCCCATCGGCAGGTCCGTCGCGACATCATAAAGCTTGGTCAGCAACACCAGGGTGCCGGCGAGCGCGGGCTCGAGGCCGACGACGAGCGTCAGGTAAGCAATCAGCAGGACGTTCAGCGTATTGAGTATGACCGACAAGCCCAGGGATCCGAGACCCCACCCGGACACGATCCTGTAACCGAGGTCCTGGGCACCCTGAATCGTGGCTTGCATGCGCTTGGTTTTCGCTTTTTCGCTGAGGTAAGGTGTTGTCTTTATAGCAAATCTCGACGGGAACGTTTCGCATGTCACGCGCCACAACGCACGCACTGCAACCACGGACCGACCACGACGGCACCAGTCGGCGCCTGGCCGTCCTCGCCTGCAAGCGAGCCGTGCGCTCGGTGCTGGAGAGCCGGCTGCGGACAGACTACGAACGTCGCGTGTTGCCCGAGCTCAAACAATCGCCGACGCGAGCGGCCGACGTCGAGCGACAAACCCGCCAGCTCGACAGCTATAAGACATGGTCCAGTGCGACTCGGGCGAGCCAGGACTGGATGTGGCGGCTCTTGGCAGAACAAGTCGACGCCGACTATGGGCGCATCGCGGCCAATGCAAAAACAGCAACTGCGACCGGATCAATAACGCTTGACGAGCTCGATGCCATACCGACATACCAGACCGCCACCAGCATCCACGGTCAGCCGGGCGGCTATATGCTCGAACGCGATTCCGATGATCTCGCGGCCGGAATTCTGTACGAAGCGGGCGGCAACATCTATGCGCTCGGCCAGGGCATCGGCAGGAAAGACTCGAAGGGGCAGCGTCTGATTCGCCATGTGAGGGATATACATCCGGACCTCGCGCCGAAGCGCATCCTCGAGATGGGCTGCTCGGCCGGCGGGCAGTCGACCGATTACCCTGCGGCATTCCCCGATGCCGAGTTTCATGCCATCGACCTGTCTCCGGCCATGCTCCGTTTCGCGCATGCGCGGGCGGTGGAACTTGGCGCGCCGGTGCACTTCCATCAAATGGATGCCGGCAACACGCGCTTTCCCGACGGGCATTTCGACCTGATCATCAGCCACAATATGTTTCACGAAGTCGCGGCCGAGCACATGCCGAAGATCATGCGCGAGTGCCATCGATTACTCGCACCGGGCGGCGTCTGCATTCACCAGGACGTGCCGATTCAGACGGGACGCTTCGACGCCTACATGCAGATGATCTCGGAATGGCAGAAGGACAACAATGACGAGCCTTTCTGGCTGGACTTCGCGAACGCCGACCTGCCCGCGATGATGGTCGACGCCGGGTTCGAGCCCTCGCATGTCGGCGCCGACTACCTGGAAGCAGTGGACGGCCCGATTCCCTGGTACGTTGTCACTGCGGTCCGGTAGAGCCGGTCAATTCTCGGACAGGAGCCGCGCCAGCGTCGCCTCGAAAAATTCCGTATGCGCCGACAGGCGTTGCTCGAGCAATTCATCCGCGACATCGAACGCGTCGATCGCTGCATCGCTGGCAGGTTGACCGGCGTCGGCGAGGCGACGACACGTATCGACGCGATCACGAAGCACGCACACTTCCTCGGCCAGTGACAGGATCGTTCTCAACATCGCATCCTTCTGCGGATCGTCGAAATAGGTCGGGCTTGCCTGCTGTTGCCTCTCGATAATATCCCGCAATGATTCCATGATTCTCGACTCACTCTTCCATCGTCTTCTGCTGCGCTTGCCGGCGCGCATGCTTCAGCCACGCCCGCTCGTTGAAATTTCCTGCCTGCTGCTCCAGCGCCTGCAGGACGTCTTCGCGTATGTTCAGCGCATCGCCGTTGCGCGGGTCGGCATATAGAGCCGCATCTGTCAGCCGCAACGCTTCGATGAGATCGCCACGCGCCCGATTCTCGCGAGCCCGCGCGACGATCGCCTCGGGGCCGCCGGCGAGTTCGACAAGCTGACTGAAAACGGATGCTTCAATCGACGGATACATCGACTCGGGCCGCTCGTTGAACCAGCCCACGTAACCCTCGTAAATGCCGCGTACGCTCCAGGACACGCGCCCATACTTTTCGCCGACCGCAAGTTCCGGCGGCAATACGATCGACCGCATCATGTCGTCGACGCTCTTACCGGCGTTCATGCCGTTGACCGTCTCATCGTGTACGTAAAGAATCGCATCGCGGTATCTCGTCAGCGACTCCGTCACCTTCGCCCGCCCTCGCAGCGGCGCAACATGCCCGGACAGCACAACCTCCGGCTCCCACTGCAATACACGATCGAGAGACCCCACGTAATCCAGCGCCCAGCGCGGCCTGGATCCACGCAGCGTCGAGATGTTCGGGAAGCTGTCGTAATAGTTGTCGCCGATGAATGCGACTTCGAGCTCGGGGATCCACACCGAGACATGGTCGCTGGTCTCGCCGGGGGTATGCGCAAGCACAAACGTCAGACCGCCGAGAGAGAACTCCATGCCATCGCTAAAAGTGATGTCGGCAAGACGACTCGTTGCGGCGGGCGTTCTTTGTGGCGCGGCGCCGAACTGGGCCGCGTTCCGACGAGCGAAGAACCCGCGCAGGCGGCGCTGATATGCGACCTCGTCCGCGTGGTTTCTGTGCGCGACGATCTCGGTACGCGAATCAGCCCACAGTTCGATGCCGGCCGTATGATCCATGTGGGCATGCGTCAGGACCAGGTATCTCGCGGGCTGGTCCGATACCGCGCGTAGCGACTCGAATTGCCTCAACGCGGTGTTTGGCGCCCCGGTGTCGATGACGACGTTGCCGTTAGGCGTCACGATCAGGTAGCTGTTGCTGATGCCGCCGGCCATATAGATGCCGTCGGCAATCTGTTTCGCATCGGCCCGACAGGCGTCGAACGCCAAGAGCGCGCAAAGAACGACGAATAACAATAGCGGCCACAGACGATGACTCGACACGGCAGCGTTTTCTCTCACGAAATGACCCTCGTCGAAATATGGCTGATGGATTTTACGGGAAATCACGAATTGACTGATCTCACGGGATGCATTCTGCTGTGCTCATCTTTTAACACCCCATGGAGAAAAATGATGTGCACGTCAAAACTCTCCCATATGTTCGGCCTCTTGGCATTGAGCGTAGTGCTGCTAGCCGGTTGCGGCAAGAGCGAGACGCCTGAGCCAGCGCCGAAGGCGGAAGCACCCAAGGCCGCGTCGCTGCAACGAGCGAAAGCCCTGTTCGATGTACTTCCGGAAAGGATGGAAGCCGACGGCCGCGAGATCACCGATGCCAAGGTTGCGCTGGGTCGAGTGCTGTACAGCGACCCGCGCTTCTCGAAGAATCACGACGTCGCTTGCGCGACCTGTCATGCCCTGGATCATTTCGGCGTGGATCCGCGTCCCGAAGCGATCGAGAAAGGCACGTCGCCCGGCCACGGGAACCAGTTCGGCGGCCGCAACTCGCCGACGTCGTTCAACGCCGGGCTGCAGATCGCGCAGTTCTGGGACGGACGCGCGGCGGATCTCGAGGAACAGGCCAAGGGCCCTGTCCTGAACCCGGTCGAGATGGCGATGCCCGACGCGACCACCGTCGTGACGGTGATCAAGACCATCCCCGGCTATGCGCCGATGTTCGCGGATGCCTTCCCTGGCGAAGCCGATCCGATCACGTATGAAAACATGGCCGCCGCAATCGGCGCCTTCGAACGGCTGCTGGTGACGCCGGGACCGTTCGACACGTTCCTGTCCGGCGATAGCGACGCACTGAGTGCGGAAGCCCAGCAAGGCATGGTCCAGTTTCTGGATTCGGGTTGCGCGAGTTGTCACATGGGCCCGGCCCTGGGCGGCACGATGTACCAGAAGCTTGGGCTCGTGCAGGCTTACGAGACCCAGGACACAGGCCGATTCGAGGCAACCGGCAACGAAGCTGACAAGTACTTCTTCAAGGTTCCGACCTTGCGCAATATTGCCGAAACCGGCCCGTACTTCCATAACGGCTCGATCAAGACCCTCGACGACGCGATCCGCGTCATGGCGAAACACCAGACACCGGGTGGCGAATTGAGTGGCGCAGAGGTTGCATCGATCGAGGCGTTCCTCGAGTCGCTGACAGGTGTACCGCCAGCCGAACTCGTCGCTGCACCCACGCTGCCCGAATCGGGACCGGACACTCCGGCGCCCGACCCACGCTGATACCGAAGCTCGAGACGAACCGCAAAAAGCCCGGCGTTCTTGCCGGGCTTTTTCGTTTCTCGTCCGCCGCCCGGCGAGAAGCAAATTCACGACTCGCTAAACCTGCGGCGGCCATCCCTGGCCGCCTCCGGAGCCACTCCGGCGCGCTCCCGCGTCCTGCTCCGCGCGCCTACGAGGCCGCTCGCTGCGAATTTGCTTCTCGCCGGGCGGCTGCTTATGTCGTTAGGCGGGATTTCGACAACTCGAATTCCAATTCCATGGTCGATTTTTAGTCAATTGCCCGACTGGAGTTTGGTCTCAACCCGTTCCTGCCTTTAAGCAGCCGGCAATACGGCGCCGGATTCACCTTTGAGATCGGAGAGCGCTGGAAACTCTTTTCCTAAGTCTTCGCAGGAAAAGAATTTGCAGCGGTAGGCCGATCGGTGGTCGTCTCGAGCAACAATCTCCCTGAGTGAAAACTCAACCCACCGATTGACCCCAGCGACCGCGAAGAACACGAACCCCCAACATCAGTCGCGCAATTCAACCACGTCGATCACATGCCCGGCGCTCGCGAGAGCAACCGTCGCGTCCTCAAGGCGTCCGCCCGGCACGAGCACG
>JBLYYV010000068.1:0-6620 GCA_048550095.1 Gammaproteobacteria bacterium | reverse complement strand
GGCGCCCGCGAGCTGCGCCGACGCGGTCGCTCGTTGCTCGGTGAATGCCTCGGTGATGGCAGGGGGGCGGGGAAAGTACGCCAGCGCCCAGATGACGACCGCGACCGTGAAGATCACGGTACCGGCACGCGTCAGGAATACCTTGGCGCGTGCCCATAGCTTGATCAGCACGGATCGCAGACTCGGCAGACGGTATGGGGGCAATTCGATCAGGAACGTCGGCGTGGGGCCCTTCAAGACCGTGCGCTTCATGAGCCAGGCCGTGAACACCCCGCCGACGATGCCGAGCAGGTAAAGGCCGAGCAGAACGAGGCCCTGGAGATTGACGAATCCGCCGAGGAAGTAATGCTCGGGCACGAACGCCGCGATAAGCAGCGCGTAGACGGGCAGCCGCGCCGAGCAAGTCATCAGGGGCGCGGCGAGCATCGTTGCCAGGCGGTCGCGCCGTTCCGGGATGACGCGTGTCGCCATGACTGCAGGCACCGCGCATGCGAAGGCCGATAGCATCGGAATGAACGATTGTCCCGACAGCCCCACGCTGCGCATGAGCCGGTCCGTCATGAAGGCGACGCGGGGCATGTAACCTGAATCCTCGAGAAAAATAATGAACGCGAACAGAATCAGGATCTGCGGCAGGAAGATCACGACGCTGCCGACGCCGGCGATGACGCCGTCGACGAGCAGGCTCGCGATCGCCCCCGGCGGCAACAGATCGGAAACCAGGCTGCCGAGCCACACCGATGCTGCGTCAATCAGGTCCATGAGCGGCGTCGCCCACGAAAACACCGCCTGGAATACGGTCGCCATGACGACCACGAATACGATCAGGCCGATGACGGGTTGATTCGTGACGCGGTCGAGTCGATCGGCGAACGTCGTCGACGGTGGTTCGCGGGATTCGACATCGTGCAGCACTGTGCCGATCAGATCATAGCGGGCCTTCGCTTCCATTGCCGCGAGCGAACTGCCGGCACTGAGTCGGCTGCGAATCATTTGCAGCTCTTCGTAAAGGGTCTCGCCAGCCGAATACTCGAAACGCCGCTCCGCGCTGCCTTGCGCGTCGATCAATGCGCGTTCGACTTCGTAAGCCGTCAGGTGCAGGCCGGCGTCGGTCGTCTTTTGATGCAGTTCTTTCGCTGCGTCATGCACGGTCGGCAACAGGATGGGTCGTGCGGGTGCCGTCTCGTCGAGTGCTTTCGCGAGTCGTTGCTTCACCGCCTCCAGGCCGGTGCCGGCGCTGGCGATGATCGGCACGACGGTAATACCGAGTTCTCTGCCGAGGAGATCGCAGTCGATGCGGATACCTTTCTTTTCGGCCAGGTCCGTCATGTTGACGGCGAGGACGATCGGCAGATCCAGTTCGGCCAATTGCGTGATCAGGAACAGGTTACGGCGCAGATTCGTTGCGTCGGCGACGGCAAGAATGGCTTGCGGTGCCGGCATCGACTCGACGTGTCCGAGCAGGACGTCGATTGCGACCATCTCGTCCGGTGACTGCGCAGCCAGCGAATAGGCACCCGGCAGATCCACGAGTGTGACCGGTCTCCCATCGAGTTCCACGATGCCGGTATGACGCTCGACGGTCACGCCCGGGTAGTTCGCGGTCTTTTGCGTCAGACCGGTCAGGGCGTTGAAGAGCGTGCTCTTGCCGGTGTTGGGATTGCCGATAACGGCGATGAACGGGCCGCGTTCGGTGTCAGTCTCGCCCGCGGGTCGATCTGCAGTTTGTCTCTTCGCGTTATTCATCCATCGGGGTGAGGACGACGTGGCAGGCCTCGGAGCGCCGCAGCGACAGCGCGTACCCCATGATCTCGACCTCGATCGGGTCGCCACCGATCGCGCGACGAATCACGGCGACCTGCGAACCTTCCAGCAGTCCGAGCGCCATTAGTCTTTGGATCAACGGTCCGTCGCCGTTGATGGCGGCGATCGTGGCCGGTTTTCCGATGTCGAGCTGGTCCAGTGTCATGCGTGCATTCTGAGGCATTCAGGGCGGACCGAATTGTAAATGAGAATCATTGTCGATTGAACCCCTGTGTCAGCATCGACAAGGCGGCAGAGGGGCGGAGGAGGGGCTGAAGGGCGGCCGGATCAGGCGGCGTGGCCGCCGGATTTCGCTCCGGCGCGAACCTTGATCGATTCGACTTCTCGTTCGTAGGCGCGCGCGAATTCCTCGCTGAAGGCTTCCGGCAAGCGGCCGCCTTCGCCATGCGCGAGGGTGCGATACGTTTCTTCGTATAGTTCCCAGTATTTCAGTCGGTTAGCGCCGGCCAGCAGCGGGTTGCGCTTCAGGCCCTGGTCAAACTGCAGGCGCAGTTCATCGGGGTCGAACCGTTCCATGAAATCGCTCAGCGCCTGGACCATGGCCTGCGGGACCGCCTTTTCATGCGCGTCGATCTCGCGGAATGCGGCAGTTATGGCTTCGCGGGACGACAGATAGGATTCGCTGCGATCGCCCAGCAGGTATTGCAGCGCCTCCGGCACGGTCGGAGAGAATTTCAGCGGATTGTTCCCGCCGCCCTGGATGATCGTCTGCGACAGGCGAAACGCGCTCTTGAGTTGCGCTCGTTGTCGCATCAGGTTCATGAGTCCTGTGACCAGGCTCTGCAGCAGCAGGCCCGCAGTCTGCAGGACGTCTGCCGGGTTCACGCCGGCGAGGTCGGCCGGTTTCAGGCCGGCGGCCTCGAGCAGAATCTCAACGGCCTTGTCTTCGGCTGCCTGACTGGCGAGCGCGGCATCGTCCAGGATCCGGTGTGCATCGATGCGTTCGCTCAACTGACTGCCGGGTTCAGCGTCAGCGCCGTCGCTCAGATGCCGGGCCAGCAGGGATTCATCGGCGATGCGTCGTTCGTCGACGAGCTGCAGTTCCACGGAATCGTCTTCTTCGACCAGCTGGGCGCGAACCACCGAGTCACGCATGCCATCGTCCAGCGCGCCTTCGGCATCTTCCGTAATCTCGCAGATCATGTCGAAGTCGCCGAGGCGCATCCGGTCGCCGTCGAAAAGTCGCTGCGGGTGCCCGCGGCCGACCGGGGCATCGGCGGTGTTGATGTAAACGCCGTTGCGGCTGGTGTCGACGATGTAATAAGCGCCGCCCTGAAAATCGATCAGCGCATGACGTCCGGAGATGTATCGATGCGGATCCGGCAGCACCCAGTCATTGTCCGGATTTCGGCCGATTGTGCCGCCGCACGCGACGAAATCGGTCGCATGCTTGTCGCCGAGCAGGCGTTTGTTGTCGCTAACTATGCGGAGACGCAGGGGCATCGAGACTATCCATCTGACCACACACATTGCTCCGCGCGCCCATCGGCGCTGCTGGAGCGGTTTCCCGGTGGAAATCATGGCCGATGCGCCGCCGCTAAACCGGGCCGCAGTTCACATTTCACATAGGTTGCGCCGCCGCACAGGGCGGTTTCGGGCAGCGAGACTTGCGCTATAATCCGCGCGCGGTTGGCCCTTCCCTTGACTACTTGACTTAATCTTCGACCCGATGTCTCAGCGGTTACTTTACCGAATCGTCTTCATGAACCAGGGCAAGATCTACGAGATCTATGCCCGGAGCATTGCGCATGGCGACCTTTTCGGCTTCATAGAGGTTCAGGATCTCGTATTTGGCGAGCGCAGTACCGTGGTCGTCGACCCTGCTGAAGAAAAGATCAAGTCGGAATTCGCCGGTGTGCAGAGAACGTACATCCCGATGCACGCAGTCATGCGTATCGATCAGGTTGAAAAACAGGGCGTCAGTAAAATCAGCAATATCGAGGGTGACAACATCGCGCACTTCCCGATGCCGATGTATACGCCGGGCACTGATGGCGGTGAGTAAGCGCCGCGACCGGTTTCTCACGCCGACCACGCAATCTCGCAGCGCCGGATATAAAACGATTCCGCGAGCGTGCCACTGATGCTGCAGATCAGGGGCTCGGCCGCATTGTCCGCGTTTCGTAGCGAGCAGTTGCTGGCAAAAGTGCGCGAAACCGTCACGGCGGTCGATGCCATCCATTCGCAATACATGCATTTCGTCGATGTCGACGAACCCCTGGGTGCGGGCGAGGAACGCACGCTGCGGGAGTTGCTGACTTATGGCAGCCATGCCCAGGTGCCGGATACACGCAGCGACACGCAGTCCGCCAAGCTCGTCGTCGTGCCGCGCGTCGGCACGATCTCGCCCTGGTCCAGCAAGGCCACGGATATTGCCCATACGTGCGGGCTGGCGGCCGTGAGTCGTATCGAGCGCGGGATCGAATACCACATATTGTCGTCGCGGCCGCTCGGTCCGGGTGAGTCGGCGGCCGTCGCCGAGTGCCTGTACGATCGCATGACCGAGTCGGTCTTCTCCGACGATGTCGCGGCGGAGTCCCTGTTCGGTCATCACGAGCCCGGTCGGCTGGCACACATTCGCGTGATCGAGGGTGGTCGCCGTGCCCTCGAGCGGGCGAACGGTGAGCTGGGCCTCGCATTGTCGAATGACGAAATCGACTACCTGACCGATAAGTTCACGGAGCTCGAGCGGGATCCGACCGACGCCGAACTGATGATGTTCGCGCAGGCGAATTCCGAGCATTGCCGTCACAAGATATTCAACGCCGGGTGGGTCATCGATGGCGAGCAACGCGACGAGACGCTGTTCGGCATGATCCGTTCGACCCATGCGAACAATCCTCGCGGCATCCTGAGCGCATACTCGGACAATGCCTCCGTGATGGAAGGTGGCGACGCGCGCCGCATCGTCGCCGATACGGAAACGGGCGAATATCGTGTGTTCGCCGAGCCCGTGCACACGTTGATGAAGGTCGAGACCCACAATCACCCGACCGCGATCGCGCCTTTTCCCGGCGCGGCGACCGGCAGCGGCGGAGAGATTCGCGACGAGGGTGCGACGGGCCTTGGCGCACGACCCAAGGCGGGCCTGACGGGGTTTTCCGTTTCGCATCTTGAACTGCCCGGCGACCGGCAGCCGTGGGAGAACACGATTGGCCGTCCGGCACGGATTGCCTCGGCGCGCCAGATCATGACCGAGGGTCCGATCGGTGGTGCGGCGTTCAACAACGAGTTCGGCCGACCGAATATTCTTGGCTACTTCCGGACTTTCGAGATGCCGAACGATGCGCAAGCGAATCGGAGTTGGGGGTATCACAAGCCGATCATGATTGCCGGTGGCGTCGGCGCGATCCGCACCGAAGACGCGCTGAAGGGCGACGTGCCGGCCGGCGCGTTGCTGGTCGTTCTCGGCGGGCCGGCGATGCTGATCGGCCTCGGCGGCGGCGCCGCATCGTCGATGGGGAGCGGCACCAGTAGCGAGGATCTCGATTTCGCATCGGTGCAGCGAGGCAATCCCGAAATGCAGCGCCGTGCGCAGCAGGTCATCGACAGCTGCTGGTCGGCCGGAGTCAACGGCGGCAAGAATCCGCTCGTGATCATTCACGATGTCGGCGCCGGCGGTTTGTCGAATGCACTACCTGAGCTGATCGATCACAGTCACCGCGGCGCCGAAGTCGACCTGCGCAAGGTACCGAACGACGAACCGGGCATGTCGCCGCTCGAGATCTGGTGTAACGAGGCGCAGGAACGCTATGTCCTCGCGATCATGCCAGCCGCACTCGAATGGTTCGATGCGACTTGTCAGCGCGAGCGATGTCCATATGCCGTGCTGGGAGAGCTCGACGAAACCGGCCACCTGCATGTCATCGACCCGCTGCTCAACGACGATCCGGTCGACATGCCGCTTGAGATCCTGCTCGGCAAGGCGCCCAAGACGACCATGCGCGTGGAGCGCACGCGCGAGCCCCCCGCGCCCGCGGATTTCGCTGGCATCGACATCGAGGAAGCATGCAAGCGCGTTCTGCGCTTCCCGACCGTCGCCGACAAGACGTTCCTGATTCATATCGGTGATCGCACCGTCGGTGGACTCGTGACGCGCGATCAGAACGTGGGGCCGTGGCAGGTTCCGGTCAGCGACGTCGCCGTGACCTGCCTGGATTTCGAAGGCTATCGTGGTGAAGCGATGGCGATGGGCGAGCGGACGCCGGTCGCTGTCACGAGTCCCGCTGCGGCCGGTCGGCTCGCGGTCGGTGAGGCCGTCATGAACATCGCCGCGGCCGATGTGCCGGCGCTGGACCAGGTTCGCATGTCGGCAAACTGGATGGCCGCCAGCGGCGTGGCCGGAGAAGACGAGGCGCTCTTCGACACCGTCAGCGCCGTGGCGGCCTTGTGCCGCGAGCTCGATATCGCGATTCCGGTCGGTAAGGATTCGCTGTCGATGCGGACGAAATGGGATGAGGACGGCGATGAGCGCCAGGTCGTCGCGCCGGTTTCTCTCATCGTCAGCGCCTTCGCGCCGGTCGAAGATGTCCGCCGGACCGTGACGCCACAGTTGATCGATGACGATGAGACCTGTCTTTGCCTGATCGATCTCGGCGCCGGCCGCGACCGGCTGGGCGCCTCATCGCTCGCGCAGGTCTACGAGATTGCCGGCGGAGAGACGCCGGACCTCGACGACCCTGCGAAGCTCGCCCGCGCATTCGCCTTGCTGCGCGACCTGATCCGCGACGGCGTCGTGCTGGCCTACCACGACCGATCCGATGGCGGCCTGTTTGCGACGATTTGCGAAATGGCGT
>JBLYYV010000067.1:0-3204 GCA_048550095.1 Gammaproteobacteria bacterium | reverse complement strand
TTTACGGCGCCGTAGGATTGCCGCATTGCTCGGACGAAGTCGTCGAAACCCTCTCCATGAAACAGTTTTACGACGAATGAGCCGCCTGGTTTAAGGGTTCGACCCGCCAGGTCGGCCGCCAGTTCCGCCAGATACATAGCCCGGGGCTGATCGACGGAACGATTCCCACTGATATTGGGGGCCATATCTGACATAACAAGGTCGAGGTTCCTTTCGCCGCATGCCTTCATGACCTGCTCATAGACTTGTTCGTCGCGAAAGTCGCCGTGGATGACCTCGACGCCGGAAATACTGTCCATGGGCAACAGGTCCAGGGCGACGACCAATCCCTTGTCGCCGACGATGCCGGCAGCGAATTGACTCCAGGCGCCGGGCGCCGCGCCCAGATCCAGCACCCGCTGCCCCGGCTTGATCAGGCGATGGCGCTCTTGAATCTCCAGCAATTTGTAAACGGCGCGTGAGCGCCAGCCTTCCGCTTTGGCGCGTTTGACGTACTCATCCGACTCCTGGCGTCGAAGCCAGCGTTTGCTGGAAGAACCCTTAGCCATATTTCAACCGGGCGCCATGCTGCATTTGCCTATAATGCCGCCATGGAACTCAGCGACAAACAGAAAAAATACCTCCGCGGGCTGGCGCATGATCTGAAGCCCGTGGTGTACGTCGGTAACGCCGGGGTCACGCCGGGTGTGACCGCGGAACTGAATCAGAACCTTGAACATCACGAACTGGTCAAGGTAAAACTCCGGGTCGGCGATCGCGACGCGCGTGACGCGGCCATCGGCCAGGTGCTGGACGGATCGCGCGCCGAACTCGTCGGGCGCATCGGCAACGTCGCCATCCTGTACCGTCGCAATCGCGAAAAACCGGTCGTCGCTCTGCCAAAGTAGCGATTGGCCAGCGAACGGGCTCCCGGAACGGGACTATTCGTAGCGGACTTCGACGATCTCGAACGACTTCTCGCCGCCCGGCGCGTTGACGACCGCAAGATCGCCCACTTCCTTTCCGATCATGGCGCGCGCCATCGGCGACCCGACAGACACCCGCCCCGCCGCGATGTCGGCCTCGTCCTCACCGACGATCTGGAAAGTCTTCTCGGTGCCGTCGTCCTCATCCATCAGGTCAACGGTCGCACCGAAGATGACCTTGCCCGTCGAACCGAAACGCGTGACGTCGATAATCTCGGCAAGCGAGAGCTTTGCTTCGATCTCGCGAATCCGGCCCTCGATAAAACCCTGCTCTTCCTTGGCTGCGTGATACTCGGCATTCTCTTTCAAGTCACCGTGCGCGCGCGCTTCTGCGATCGCCTGGACGATGCGCGGACGCTCCTTCGACTTCAAATGCCGTATCTCCTCACGCAGCTTTTCGGCGCCGCGTTGCGTGATCGGATGCTTGTTCACCGGGCGACCTCGTTTTCGTAGTGCAGGTCCTGCAGCTTGTTGACTTCACCACCCTCGAGGTGATCGAGCGCAATGCTCGTCGCTATCGCGGCCGCGAGCGTCGTGTAATAGGTGACCTTGTTTTGTACCGCAGCGCCACGTATCGAATGCGATTCTCGAATCGCCTTTTTCCCTTCGGTCGTGTTCGTAATCAGCGTGATCTCGCCGTTCTTGATCATATCCACGATATGCGGGCGCCCTTCGCGCACCTTGTTTACACGGCGACAGGGCACGTTGTTTTCGGCGAGATACCGAGCCGTCCCGTCGGTCGCCACGATGTTGAAGCCGCGCTGAATCAGGATGTTCGCCAGTTTCACGCCGCCCGACTTGTCGCGGTCACGTATCGAGAGCAACGCCAGGCCGTTCTTCGGCAGGTCGACACCCGAGGCGAGCTGCGCTTTCGCATACGCCTCGCCGAACGAGCGCCCCGTGCCCATGACTTCACCGGTCGACTTCATCTCAGGGCCGAGTATCGGATCGGCATCCGGAAATTTCGCGAACGGGAAAACGGCCTCCTTGACCGAGTAGTACTCGGGCACACACGGTACGAGCGCGCCCTGCTCCTCCAGGTCAATCCCGACCATCGCCTTCGCCGCGATCTTCGCCATCGGCATTCCCGTCGCCTTGGAGACGAACGGCGCTGTCCGCGAGGCACGCGGATTCACCTCGAGCAAATAAATCACACCGTTCTGGATGGCAAACTGCACATTCATCAGGCCGATGACTTTCAGAGCGCTTGCGAGCGCCACGACCTGATCCGCGATCTGGTCCTGGAGATCGGCGCTCAGCGTCGCGGGCGGCAGAGAGCAACCGGAGTCGCCGGAGTGCACTCCGGCCTGCTCGATGTGTTCCATGATCCCGCCGATCAATACATTCTCGCCGTCGCTGATCGCGTCAACATCGATCTCGATCGCCTGATCGAGGAATCGGTCGAGCAATACCGGCGAGTCGTTCGACACCTCGACCGCCTCGTTCATATACACGCGCAGATCATCCTCGTTATGGACGATCTCCATTGCCCGACCGCCGAGCACGTAGGACGGTCGAACCACCAGCGGGAAGCCCACTTCGGTGCCCATCGCAACGGCCTCGTCTTCCGTGCGCGCGATGCAGTTGGGCGGCTGCTTGAGGCTCAACCGCTGCAATAATTGCTGGAAGCGTTCACGGTCCTCGGCGAGGTCGATCGAGTCCGGGCTCGTGCCGATGATCGGCGCGCCGGCCGCCTCGAGCGCCCGCGCCAGCTTCAGCGGGGTCTGGCCGCCGTACTGCACGATGACGCCCTTCGGTTTTTCCCGCTCGATGATCGCCATGACGTCTTCGAACGTCAGGGGCTCGAAATACAACCGGTCGGACGTATCGAAGTCGGTCGATACGGTTTCCGGATTGCAGTTGACCATGATGGTCTCGAAGCCGGCCTCGCGGAGCGCGAGCGCGGCGTGGACGCAGCAGTAGTCGAACTCGATGCCCTGACCGATCCGGTTGGGGCCACCGCCAAGGATCACGACCTTTTTCTTGTCGGAAGGGCGCGCTTCGCACTCAACCTCGCCCATCATCGGCTCTTCGTAGGTCGAATACAGGTACGCCGTCGTCGTCGCGAACTCGGCGGCGCAGGTATCGACGCGTTTAAAGACGGGCCGCACGTTGGCCTTCTCGCGATACTGCCGGACGACGTGCTCGTCGGTGTTCAGCAGGTACGCCAGCCGGCTGTCCGAAAAGCCCTTCCGCTTCAGGGTACGCAGGCGCTCCCGGTTCAGCGTCGCAAGCCCTG
>JBLYYV010000066.1:0-12027 GCA_048550095.1 Gammaproteobacteria bacterium | reverse complement strand
CATGGTGCAGCAGTCCGTTCATCAACGTGCCATCCTGGTTGCCGGCGCCCGGATGCACAACCAAACCCGCGGGCTTGTCGATGACGAGTACGTCGTCATCTTCGAAGACGATATTAAGGGCGATGGGTTCCGCGCGCGCATCCTCGCGCACTTCCCGCGTGGCGTTGACGACGACGCGCTGACCCGCTCGAATCTTTGCGCGCGGCGGCTGCCGAAGGCCCTCCACCTCAACCTGGCCCGCCAGGATCCATTCCTTCAGCCGCGACCGTGAGAATTCCGTAAACATGGCCGCGAGCGCCTGATCCAGGCGCTTTCCGTCGAGCTCGGCGGGTATGGTTCCTTCGAGTTGGGTCGTGTCCATCGGTCCTTCCGGAGGCGGCAACCGCCGCTCGGGGTGCGGTATACTCCCCGCCTTCTCGCCGCGGGTCATACGATACAAACATGTCGGTGCCGACAAAAATAGCAGAAATCGCCTCACCTGCCCCGCGCGCTTTCAACGTGCGCGGCATCGTGACGGTGCTTGTGCTGGCGTTGCTGACCGTTGGTTGCGGCAAGGGCAACCGTGACGCTCGTTCCGGCGCCGAAGAACTTTTCGAGCGCGGAACGAAAGCCATGAACAGCGGCAACTTCGCGAATGCCATCGGCTACTACGAAGGCCTCGAGGCGCGCTACCCGTTCAGCAACCAGGCCAAGCAGGCACAGCTGAACCTGATCTTCGCCTACTACCGCAACGGCGACCGCGAGCTCGCCGTGGACGCAGCCACGCAGTTCGAGCGCGAGAACCCGACGCATCCTCGCGTCGACTATGCGCTCTATATGCGCGGCCTCGCGAACTTCGCGCCGGAACACAACTGGTTCCACCGGGTATTCAGCGTCGAGTTGTGGAAACGACCCCCGGTCAATGCGCGCGAATCGTTCTCCGCATTCGCACGACTCGTGCAACGGTATCCGCAGAGCCGCTATGCGCCGGACGCACACCAGCGGATGGTCTTCCTGCGCAATCGACTGGCGCAGCACGAGAACTATGTTGCGGAGTACTACTTCAAGCGCGGGGCCTTTGCTGCCGCGGCGAACCGTGCGAAGTATGTGCTCGAAACCTACGAGGGCGCGCCGGCCGTCGCCGACTCACTCTTTATCATTGTTCGCTCTTACGAAAAGCTGGGGATGCAGGACCTGGCCGGCGACGCGCGGCGAATTCTCGAAGAAAACTACCCGGACGCGGCGCAACCGAAGTCCACGAAGAAACGCTTCTTCTTTTTCTAGCGAGCCCGGTAACCCGACGTGATCGGATAGCGCCAGTCGCGTCCGAATGCGCGTGACGTGATGCGCACACCCGGTGCCGCCTGCCGGCGCTTGTACTCGTTGCGGCGAACCATTCCGAGCACTCTCAATACGACATCCCGCTCGAAACCGCGCGCGACGATGTCGTCGGCCGACAGATCTTCCACCATCAATGCCTCGAGTATCGGGTCGAGAATGTCATAGGGCGGCAGTGAGTCGCTGTCTTTCTGATCGGGCGCGAGTTCCGCGGAGGGTTCGCGCTCGATGACACGCGGCGGGATGACTCGCCCGAGTTCGTTCCGATACCTGGCGAGTCGATACACCAGCGTCTTCGTGCAATCCTTGATCGGCGCGTAACCGCCATTCATGTCTCCATACAAGGTGGCATAGCCGACCGCCATCTCGCTCTTGTTGCCGGTCGCGAGCACCATGCGGCCGGTCTTGTTCGAAATCGCCATCAGCACCACGCCGCGACAACGCGACTGGATGTTCTCCTCGGTCGTATCGGCGGGCAGGCCCGCGAAAAGCTCGGCAAGCACATCGCCGGTCGCCGTGACCATGGGTTCGATCGGCAGCACCTGGTAGTCGACGCCGAGAGCGCGTGCCTGCTCCGCCGCATCTGCGATGCTGATGTCGGCCGTGTAGCGATACGGCATCATCACCGCCTGCACGGCCTCGGCGCCGAGGGCGTCGACGGCGATCGCGAGCGTCAGTGCCGAATCTATGCCGCCCGACAACCCCAAGACCACGCCGGGGAAACCGTTTTTGCGCACGTAGTCGCCAACGCCGGTGACCAGGGCCGAATACACCGCCGCCTCCTCGGACTGCGGCGATGCACAGTCACCCGGTTCCGCAATGACCCGCCCCCCGGTCGTCGAAAACTTGCAGCCATGCAGGCCGGCTTCGAATGACGGCGCCCGCATGACGACGGCATGACTATCGACGACGGCCGAGCCGCCGTCGAACACCAATTCGTCCTGACCGCCGACGAGATTGACGTAGACGATCGGCAGCCCGCTCTCACCGGCTCGCTGTCGAATGATCGATTCGCGGGTTGCCTGCTTTGCGCGGTCGAACGGAGAACCGTTCATCGACACGATGACCTGAGCACCCGCCGCTTTCGCCTCGGCACAGGGACCGGGCTCCCAGATATCTTCGCAAATCGTGACGCCGACACGCACGCCGGCGACGTCAACCACGACCGACTCGCTGCCGGCCGAGAAATAGCGCTGCTCATCGAAGACGCTGTAGTTCGGCAGGCACTGCTTGCGGTAATTCGCGACGCGGTCTCCGTCGCCGAACAGTACGGCCGAATTGAAAATAGTGTCTTCCGCGTACTCGGGATAGCCCACCAGGGCCGCGATACCTTTCGTCTCATTCTGAATTCGCGCCAGGGCATCCTGGACCTGGTTCCGCAGGCCCGCCTGGAACAGCAGATCCTCGGGCGGATAGCCGCAGACCGTCAGCTCGGGAAACACGATCAGGTCGGCGCCGTGATCGTCGCGTGCAGCATCGATCGCCGCGCAAATAACGTCGGTATTGCCGGCGACATCGCCGACGAGAACATTGAGTTGGGCGAGTACGATCTTCATTAAACTGACCCGAGGTGGACCTGCTCACCCGAATGCATGCGAGGCCCAGGCGTCGTGAAGGGAAAATATTTCTCCGAGACCGTGCGCGGGTCGCCTCCGCACATCCGTGTGCTGCGACGACACTCATACTTCCTTGTATATCGCAGGGACGCCGCGCCCGAGCCTACAGGGACGTATTTACGGCGTGTCTCGGAGAAATATTTTCCCTTCATGGCGCCGAACTGCGCACTTAAGACCCGAGCAACTCCAACATCGCGCTGCCCAATTCCGACGGCGATCTGACCGTCTTGACGTTCGCCGCTTCGAGGGCCGCATACTTGGCCTCGGCCGTGCCCTCGCCACCCGAGATGATCGCCCCGGCGTGGCCCATGCGCTTGCCCGGAGGCGCCGTGACGCCCGCGATGTATGCGACGACGGGCTTGCTGACGTGCTCGTGAATATAGCGCGCGGCCGCCTCTTCGTCGGTGCCGCCGATTTCGCCGACCATGATGATCCCTTCGGTCTGCGGATCCTGTTCGAACAGTTCGAGGCAGTCGATAAAATTCATACCCCGGACCGGATCGCCGCCAATGCCGATGCACGTGGTCTGCCCGAGCCCGTTGTTGGTCGTTTGAAATACCGCTTCATAGGTCAGGGTACCGGACCGGGAGATGACACCGATTTTGCCGGGCTTATGAATGAAGCCCGGCATGATGCCGATCTTGCATTCGCCGGAGGTGATAATGCCGGGGCAGTTCGGCCCAATCAGCCGGCAATCGTAATCCTTTAGCACCGCCTTCACGCGCACCATGTCGAGCACCGGTATGCCCTCCGTGATGCAGACGATCAGTTCGATGCCGGCGTCCGCGGCCGCGAGTATCGCGTCGGCGGCAAACGGCGCCGGCACTAGAATCATGCTGACCGTGGCGCCCGTGTCGGCGACGGCCGCGGTGACCGTGTCGTAAACGGGCAGTCCCAGGCACTGCTCTCCGCCCCGCCCCGGCGTTACGCCGGCGACTATCTGCGTGCCGTACTCGAGGCATTGCGCGGCATGGAACTGGCCCTGCCTGCCGGTCAGCCCCTGCACGATGATCTTGGAATCCTTGTTGACCAGAACGCTCATTGAGTCGCTGTTCCTTTGTTGGTTAGTTTTCAGACCGCGGCGACGGCTTTCTTCGCCGCGTCGGTCAGGTCATCGGCCGCGGCGATATCCAGCCCGCTGTCTGCCAGCAGCGCCTTGCCCTGCTCGACATTCGTACCTTCCAGGCGCACCACGACGGGCACGCCGACATGAATGTCCCGCACCGCCTGGATGATGCCCTGCGCGATGTCGTCGCAGCGCACGATGCCGCCGAAGATATTCACAAGAATCGCCTTGACCGCGGGATTCGACAGGATCAGCTTGAACGCCGCCGTCACGCGCTCCGGCGTCGCGCCGCCGCCGACATCGAGGAAGTTCGCGGGCTCACCACCGTGCAACTTGATTAGATCCATCGTGGCCATTGCGAGACCGGCGCCGTTGACCATGCACGCGATCTCGCCGTCCAGCGAAACGTAATTCAGGTCATGCTCTGAGGCCGAACGCTCCATCTCGTCTTCCTGAGACGGATCGCGCATGGCCTGCATCTCGTTCTGTCGAAACAGCGCGTTGTCCTCGATATTGATCTTCGCGTCCAGCGCGAGCAGGTCGCCCTGCTTATTGACGATCAGCGGGTTAATCTCGACCAGGCTCGCGTCATTCTCGTCGAACATGCGATACAGGTTCTGCGTGAGATCGACGAACTGCTTCATCTGGTTTTTGTCGAGGCCGAGCGCAAATCCGAGATGGCGCGCCTGGAACGGCATCAGGCCGGTAGCGGGATTCACGGCGACGGTGATGATCCGCTCCGGCGTCTTGGCGGCGACCTCTTCGATGTCCATGCCGCCATCCTGGGACACCATGAACGCGATGCGTTCGCGGGCGCGATCCACGAGCATGCTGAGGTACAACTCGCGTTCTATGTCGCTGCCGACCTCGACGAAGACCTGATTGACGGGCAATCCCTCCGGACCGGTCTGCTTTGTCGCGAGCCTTGAGCCCAGCATGGCCGCCGCGGCCTCGCGGACCTCTTCGGCGCTGCGCGCCAGTTTGACGCCGCCGGCCTTGCCTCGCCCGCCGGCATGGACCTGCGCCTTAACGACCCACAGGTCGCCGCCCAGGCGATTCGCGCAAGCCGAGGCTTGAGCGGGCGTCGTTGCCACCTCGCCTCGGGTCACGGGCACGCCGTACCGCGCGAACAGCTGCTTCGCCTGATATTCGTGGAGATTCATTCAGTATTCCGTTTAGTTGATGGTCAGCGCCCGTGGCGCAGCCCCGTATTGTGAGGGAATTGCCCGTCAAACCCAAGTAGCTGTTGTGTTTCCGGCGATTTGCGAACCAGGGCCGGCGCGTGTCCGCGGAATGAGACCCGCTTCACACTTCCACGAGGGAGATCAGACATAATGCCGGGAGGCAAAACGTTGCCGTATTTTTCCCTCGCCAACGGAGTGGCGCACTATGAGTTCTGGATCAGCTGCTATGGGCCTAAACATGCGTCTGCAGGTCGTGCCACCCCGTTGGATGTATTTCCTGATGTTCACGATCTCCGGCTTTTCCGGGCTGATCTACGAATCCATATGGTCGCATTATCTGAAGCTGTTTTTAGGTCACGCGGCGTTCGCGCAGTCGCTGGTGTTGATGATTTTCATGGGCGGCATGGCGGGTGGCTCCTGGCTTGCTTCCAGATACTCCAATCGCTGGAAGGCGCCGCTGCTGGCCTACGCCATCGTCGAGGTTATCATCGGCGTGCTCGCACTGGCGTTCCACGAAGTCTTTCAGGGCATGATCGATGCGTTCTACTTGTCGATCCTGCCCGGGCTGGATAGCCCAACGCTCGGCTCCGTCTTGAAGTGGTCAGCCGCCGCGGCGCTGATCGTGCCGCAGTCGCTGTTGCTGGGCATGACCTTTCCGCTGATGAGCGCCGGCATCCTGCGGCGTTACCCGTCGACGCCGGGCGGCAGCATCGCGATGCTGTACTTCACGAACAGCATCGGCGCCGCCGCTGGTGTGCTCGCCAGCGGCTTCTGGCTGATCGGCGCGGTCGGTCTGCCGGGAACGATCTTCACGGCCGGCCTGCTGAACATCTGCCTGGCGCTGGCCGTCTGGATTCTGGTCAAGCTCGATCCGGAGCCGTTTGCGCCGCCGCTGGCGCAAGCTGCGGAGGAGACGAAGGAAGACAGCCAACTGGCCAACCTGTTCCTGATTGCCGCGTTCATCACGGGCGCGGCTTCTTTCATCTATGAGATTGGATGGATTCGCATGCTGAGTCTCGTGCTCGGCAGCACCACGCATTCTTTCGAGCTCATGCTCAGCGCGTTCATCACCGGCCTCGCCTTCGGCGGCCTGTGGATCAAGCGCCGCATCGATAACATAGGCGATCCCGTCAGGTTCTCGGGCAGCGTACAGTTGCTGATGGGTGGCGTCGCGCTGATGACGTTGCCGATTTACTTCATGAGCTTCGAATGGATGCAGGGACTCATGGGCGCCGTGAACCGCAATGAGTCCGGCTTCACCATTTTCAATCTCGGCAGTCACATCATCGCGCTCGCCGTGATGCTGCCGGCGACATTCCTCGCGGGCATGACCTTACCGCTGTTCACGCACGTTCTGATTCAGCGTCAGGCTGGCGAGCGCGCAATCGGCAGGATCTACGCCGCGAACACCTGCGGCGCCATCGCCGGCGTGCTGTTCGCGATTCACGTCGGGTTGCCGCTGCTCGGGCTCAAGACGCTGATCGCCTTCGGCGCCACGCTCGACATACTGCTCGGCATCTTCCTGCTGAATTACGCGGCGCAAGGAAAGCGGCCCGTGCAGGTCGGCGCAGTGGCGCTGGTTTGCATCGGCGTCATCGTCGCGACGATGACCATGGTCGACCTCGATCCGGCGCGACTGACATCCGGTGTATACCGCCACGGCAAGGTCGACGGGCGCGACGGCGACATTCTTTTTTATCGCGACGGCAAGACCGCAACCATCAGCCTGTACCGGTCTCCGGATAACAGCATTGCCATTGCGACGAACGGCAAACCGGACGCTTCGTTGTTCATCGACGACACCGGCCGCTTCACCGTCGACGAAATCACGATGGCGCTGGCGGGCGTCATTCCGCTCGCCTACAAACCCGACTCGAAGGTCATTGGCAACATCGGTCTCGGATCGGGGCTGACGAGTCACACCCTGCTGGCAAACCCTGACATCGAGGTCGTGGATACGATCGAGATCGAACCGGTGATGGCAATTGCCGCGCAGGGATTCGGCGACCGCGTTGCCCGCACCTTTACGGACCCGCGCAGCCGCATCCACATCGAAGATGCGAAGACGTTCTTCTCGCTGAACAACCAGCGCTATGACTTTATAATTGCCGAGCCCTCCAATCCGTGGGTCAGCGGCGTGTCGAGCCTGTTCATGGACGAGTTCTACCGCACCGTGACGAACTACATCGTCGAGGACGGCCTCTTCGTGCAGTGGCTGCAACTCTATGAGTTCGAAGATCGGCTCATCTTCTCCGTGCTCAAGGCACTCGAACCGCACTTCAGCGACTTTGCGATCTACTCGGCAGGCGGCGCCGACATCCTGGTCGTCGCGAAACGCAACGGGCAGCTCGGCGAGCCGAATACCGACGTCGTTATGACCGGGCAGATGAGCGAGGATCTCGCTCGCATCGGTTTCCTGTCCGGCGAAGATATCCGCGTGCGCAAGCTCGCGGACAAGGCATCGGTCGAAGCGATGTTCAGCTTCTATCGAGTCCCACCGAACTCCGACTACTTCCCGTTCCTCGATCTGAATGCCGGCAAGGCCCGATTCAAGGGACAGACGGCCCGCCTGTTCCATGAATGGGCGATCGCGCCGCTGCCGGTCATGGAAATGGTGCAAGAGGACGAACTCGACTTCGCGGCACTGGCGCCGCAACCGGACTTCCCCCGGACCAGCGCGATACATAACGCGGCCGCCGTGTATACCGAATTGACCGGCGACGGCGATGCATCGAAGTACGCCGATGTGCGCACGAGCTTGCTACTGTATTTCGCCATGCAGAACCTGAAACTGGCCGCGCAGCAATGCGACGGACCGCGGACGATCGAATGGCAATCGGCATGGTTCCGTATCGCAACGGGCACGCTGCCCTATCTGGATCCGTCGCGAGCAGAAAAACTCGTGCGCAAGGCGGCGGGGCTGGACTGCGGCGCGAGCCTGTCTCCCGCCGACGCAGTGTGGACCGATCTGTATCTCGCAGTCGCGCAGCGCGACGGCTCGAGCATGGCCAATGCCGCCAATGTGCTGCTCGCCAACGAACAGGCGCTCGGGGATCCGGAACAGCGCGCTTACGTGCTGACGGCCGGCATGCTCGGACTGCTGAATACGGGGCGGCCACACGCGGCCCTGTCGCTGTGGCAGAGTTTCGGCGAGGCGCAGTTCGCGATGGCGGGCGTACCCGAATACACGCGACTCGTGTTGCAGCTCGCGGACCGCGAGGCGACCTGACATGTTACAGTGCTGGCATAACTGCCAGCTTTGACGGCCAGTGTAAGCAATGGCGCTAGCAGCCGAACAAACGATTCAAGGCCAACTCAAGGCCTCGCTCGAGATACTCAGCCGACCGATCGCAAACGACACGTCTCGTCGTCTGCAACGGCTGGTCAGTATCTTTCGCGCTATCGTCGCGACGGCCATCCTGATCACGGCCGCGCTGTATACGGACCCCCCGATTCTCGGAACGCGCAATCCGAATCTCTTCTTGTTCACCGCGATCGTCTACGCATCCGTGGCATGGGCGACGCTGATCTACCAGGCTCGCGCCATCGACAGCCACCGCATGCTGGCGCCGGTACAACTCGTCATCGATATTGCCTGCGTCACGATCATGCTCCACGCGAGTGGCGGCATCTCGAGCGGACTCGGCAGCCTGCTCGTCGTCTTTGTCGGCGCCGCCAGCCTGACGCTGCGGAGCCAGCAAACGTTCCTGGCCGCGGCCGTCTGCGCGCTCGCGATCCTCGGCGAGCAACTCGCGTCCTACCTCATGGGGCTGAGTCCGGCCAACGCCTTCATCCCCGCCGGAGTGCTCGGCGCCATCATATTCACGATCGCGCTCGCAGCCAATCCGCTGGCGAGACGACTGCAGGAAAGCGAGGCCCTCGCGCACCAGCGCGGGATGGACCTCGCGAACATGGCTCAACTCAATGAATACATCATTCAGCATTTGCGCGAGAGCATCGTCGTCGTCGACGAACTCGGGAACATTCGCCTGATCAACCAGTCCGCCGCCAAACACCTCGGCGCGAGCACGCGTAAGACCGGCCAATCGCTGCTGTCGCTGTCACCCGATCTGCATCGCATCGTGCTGAACTGGAGAAAGACAGGCAGCTCCTCAGGCGCGCCCGAAAACTTCATCTCCGCCGACGGGTCCACGCAGATCGATGCCTATATCGCGCCGCTCGAGCGAGCCAGCGACGGCCCCGTGCTCATCTTCCTCGAAGATTCGAGCCTGCTGGCCGAGAAGGTGCAACAGACCAAACTGGCCGCGCTCGGCCGCCTCAGCGCCAGTATCGCGCACGAGATCCGCAACCCGGTCGGCGCCATGAGTCATGCCGGCCAGCTGCTGCAGGAATCGCCCGACGTCGACGAGTACGAGCAACGCCTGCTCGACATCATCAGCAAGAATTCCAAGCGCGTCAGCGAGATCGTCGAAAACGTGTTGCAGCTGTCGCGACGCGAACCGACGAGCCCGCAACTGATTTCCCTGTCCACGTGGATCGACGAGTTCGCCGAAGAATTCGCATCGACACTCGAACTGCCCCCCAATACGTTTCAGATCTGTTCGACGGAGTCGCTGGAGGTCCGCATGGACCCGAGCCACCTGCGCCAGATTTGCTGGAATCTGTGCGAGAACGCGGTCAAGTACGGTGGCGCGACGGATGCGGCGCATCACGTCGAAATCACCTACGGACGACACCCCGGAAATCGCCGGCCGTTCCTCGAGATCGCCGACCGCGGGCCGGGAATTCCCGCGAGCATGCGCGACCAGTTATTCGAACCCTTCGCGACCGGCCGCGTCGGCGGCACCGGTCTTGGCCTGTTTATCTCGCGCGAACTCTGCGAATGCAATCGGGCGGCACTGATCTTCGAGCCAAACGACGGTGGCGGCAGCATTTTCCGCATCGTGTTCGCCGACCCCAAACGCTGGGAAACCCTTTCATGAGTAACGGAAGACCGCTCGCCCTCGTCGTCGACGACGAACCGGATATCTGCGAACTGCTGTCGATGACGCTGGACAGGATGAGTATCGAGGCGCAAACCTGCGGTGACGTGACCTCGGCGCGCGAGTTGCTGCAGGCGAACTCTTACGATCTGTGCCTGACGGACATGCGCCTGCCCGATGGCGACGGACTCGAACTCGTCGAATGGATGCAGGCCAATGGCATGGACACCCCGGTCGCCGTCATCACGGCGCATGGCAACGTCGAGACGGCCGTGCGGGCGCTGAAGCTCGGCGCATTCGATTTCATCTCCAAGCCGCTGGATCTCGGCGGCCTGCGCAAACTCGTCGACAGTGCTTTGCGCCTGCCGCAGGCGGACGCAGTGCCGGGAAGGGCGCGCCTGCTCGGCGAGTCGGCGGTGATCGGTGAACTACGCGGCATGATCGACAAAGTGTCGCGCAGCCAGGCGCCGGTGCACATCACGGGGGAATCGGGCACGGGCAAGGAACTCGTCGCGCGCATGATCCATGAGCAGGGTTCGCGCGCCGATGGCCCGTTCGTGCCGGTCAACTGCGGCGCCATTCCGTCGGAGCTGATGGAAAGCGAGTTTTTCGGTCACAAGAAAGGCGCGTTTACCGGCGCCGTCAGCGACAACAAAGGTCTGTTCGCGTCTGCCGAGGGCGGCACGCTGTTCATGGATGAAATCGCGGACTTGCCGCTGGCCATGCAGGTCAAGCTATTGCGCGTGATCCAGGAAAAATCCGTGCGCCCGGTCGGCGGTGCGGAGGAAGTTCCGGTGGACGTGCGCATACTGAGCGCCACGCACAAGAATCTGCGCGAACTCGTGGCGTCGGGGCAATTCCGGGAAGACCTTTTCTACCGCGTCAATGTCATCGAACTGCAGGTGCCGCCGCTGCGAGATCGCCGCGACGACGTTCCGCTGCTTACAGATTTCCTGCTGAAGCGATTGGCGAGCGAGCATGGCATCGACGTGCCGCAGCTGACGCCGGCCGCCCGTGCCCGGCTGTCGGATTACGACTTCCCCGGGAACGTCCGTGAGCTCGAAAACGTGCTGGAACGCGCGGTGGCACTATCGGGAGATGCGCCGATCGACGTCGACGACATCCAGGTTCAGAATTCACCCGGACAGGCGGCCGGCGCAGCGCACCTGCTCGGCGACCAGCTCGAATCGGTGGAACGCGACGCGATCGTCAAGGCCCTGGAAGAGACGCGGTATAACAAGACCGCCGCGGCCAAGCTGCTCGGCCTGACGCTGCGGGCGCTACGCTATCGAATGCAGAAACTCGAAATCGATTGAATGACGGGGTCAGAGCTTCAGGTCTGACCCCCTACCACTTTAGCTGCTGACATCGTTTCTTTGCAGCGGCGCGGCGCCAGATCTGTAGACCTGGTACCACGGTGACGAAAATTGTCACAATCTGACGCTGAACGTCACTCCCCGCGTCAATACCGTGTCGCTTATGTTTAGCCGATCACTGCTCGTGACAAACCTGGTATTTCTTAACGTTTAAAAACAATGATTTAAAAAGCAATCCTGAACTCTGGCACGCATATTGCTTTATATCTGTTGCGGGCGAATCGCCGCGAATTTTGTTCTACCAGTAATTGGAGATGAGTAATGCATAAGGTCCAACAGGGTTTTACCCTTATCGAACTGATGATCGTGGTCGCGATTATCGGTATTCTCGCCGCGATCGCTATCCCGGCATACCAGGATTACACGATCCGCGCCCAGGTTTCTGAGGGCATGACGCTGGCAGCTGCCGCCAAGGCCGCTGTTGTCGAGTCGTATCAGAATAATGGCGCAGCTCCGGCTGACCGCAAGGGCGCTGGCATGTCTGCGAACATCACGGATACGTCTGGTAAGTACGTGACGAGCGTT
>JBLYYV010000065.1:0-2749 GCA_048550095.1 Gammaproteobacteria bacterium | reverse complement strand
GATGCGCGGCGCAGGAATACGGGCTCGACCTGCGCCATGATCAGCATTGCCGCCATCGCGGCGAGGATACGAACGCACTGTCTGAGCAGCATCGCCCCATCCTGTCCTGCCGAGCTATAGAGCGCAGCCAGGCCAACCGCGAGGATCGCAACGATGCCCGTCAGCAGCGCGCCGTCGACATGCAGGCCACGCAACAGGATCGCGCCGGCACTGATACCGGGCTTGCGACGGTCGTCGATGAAGGTCGTGCTCACAACTCGTTCCGCAGATAAGTGTCGATGACAGTGCGTGCGATCGGCGCGGCGACCCGGCTGCCACTCTCGCCGTTCTCTACGATGACCGCCACGGCGATTCTTGGATCCTCCAGCGGCGCGAACGCGACGAACAGTGCGTGATCTCGCATGCGCTCGGCCAGTTCGTCTGCGTCGTACTCTTCGTCTTGTGCGACTGTAAACACCTGGGCGGTGCCGCTCTTGCCCGCCATCGTGAACGGCGCGTCGATACCCACGGCGCGAGCCGTGCCGCGCTGCCCCTGCATGACTGCGTTCATCGCGCTGATTATGCGATCCCACTGCGTGTCATCGTCGACGGGCACGCTCGACAGCGATGTCGGTTCCGTGAACTCGGAATCGCTCGTGGTCGGATCCATGCGCGCGCGCAACAGCGTCGGACGAAAACGCTTGCCGCGGCTCGCGATCGTTGCGGTCGCGTGAGCGAGCTGCAGCGGGGTCGCGAGCATGTAGCCCTGGCCGATACCCGCGATGACCGTCTCACCCGGAAACCACACCTGGTCTGCGCGCTTCGCGAAATTTGCGCGCTTCCAGTCGCGCGACGGGACCAGGCCGCTTTTCTCGCCGGCCATGTCGATGCCGGTCGGCGCTCCGAGGCCGAAGCTCTTGAGGAAGTTGCCCATGCGGTCGATACCCAGTTCGCGCGCGAGGTCGTAAAAGTATACGTCGCAGGATTGCTCGATCGATTCGTGCATGTCGATCAGGCCGTGTCCGCCGCGCTTCCAGTCGCGATAGCGGTGGGTACTGCCGGGCAGCGTGTAGTAACCGCCGCACAAAACGTTTTCTTCGGGATCGATCGCATCGAAATGCAGGGCCGCGAGCGCCACGATCGGCTTGATCGTTGACCCCGGCGGATAGCTGCCGCGGAGCGCGCGGTTGAAGAGTGGCAGGTCCGGGTCTTGCTGTAATGCCTGGTAGTCGGCGCGACTCAGGCCGGCACTGATGGCATTCGGATCGAATGATGGCGTGGATGCGAACACCAGCACCTCGCCGTTCTTCGGGTCGATCGCGACGACGGCCCCGCGGCGCGCGTCGAGTGCTTCATATGCCGCCAGTTGCGTTTCGATATCCAGCGTTACGACCAGGTCCTCGCCCGGCGTCGATGGGTTGTCGCTGAGCGTCTGCATGATGCGGCCCCGCGCATTGACGAGTACGTCTTCCTGTCCCACGTCGCCGTGCAATACCGACTCGTAATTGCTCTCCAGCGAAACCTTCCCGATCAACGAAGTGCCGGCGTAGTCGGTCTGGTCGATCTTCTGGAGGTCGGTCACACTGATGCCGCCGACGTATCCGAGCGCATGCGCGACCGCCTTGCCGTACGGATAGTTGCGTGCGAGGCGAGCGCGAATCTCGACGCCGGGGAAGCGCGGCCGCTCGATCGCGAAGGAGGCGACCTCCTCGTCGCTCAGCCGTTGCCGGATCGGAATCGCATCGAAGCGTCGTTGCGAACGAATCTTCTGTTCGAGCTCGTCGATGTCCTCAGCATCGATCAGTCCGATGACGACCAGCCGCGCCAACGCGTCATCGACGTCCGGTACCTGTTCCGGCGTCAGTTCGAGCTGATAGCTCGGCAGGTTCTCCGCGAGCACGATGCCGTTGCGGTCGAATATCAGGCCGCGCGTGGGCGGCACGGGCTGGACGCGAATTCGGTTGCCCTGCGATTGCGCGGAGAAATATTCGTATTCGAAAATCTGCAACTGCGTCAGCCGGCCCACGACGATGGTCGTCAGACCGACCGTCAGAACGGCCGCGATGATCACGCGCCGCGTGAACAGTCGTTGTTCGGCCCAGTGATCCTTGATTCTGACTGCAGTCGCCAAGGGTCAGCCTCCGCGACGCAGCGGTGTCAGGCACCAATGGCGTGGCAACGCTATTTGAATTTCGACGTGAATCTCAGGCATGGATGATTCAGGGGTTTGATACCATTCGGGGCTAGGTAAATGTCGGATCCCGGTACTCGATTCGTTCGCGGACTCTGTCCATGATAGCCATGACGGGCGGCCACAACACCGCGCCTGTCAGCACCTGCGTCCAGCGGGCGAGGCCGACCGGCGGATTGCCGGCCACGCCGTCGATCCAGAACAGGATAAAAGCCTCAATGGCCAGCAACGCGAACACCGTGGCAGTCAGCTGCCAGAGCGGGAAGATGCGTATCTGCAAATGAAACCGCAGCGTCAGGTACGCAACGACCGTTAACGCCATCGCATGCTGGCCGAGCAGCTCGCCCTGCAATACATCGAGGATAAAGCCGACCAGCCATGCCGTGCCGAGTCCGAATACGCGCGGCCACATCATGATCCAGTAGATGAGCGCCATCGTCGCCCAGGGTGGGCGTAACGGCGTCATCGCATCCGGCAGCGGCACCGTCATCAACGCGGTCGCGGCGACGAAGATGATCCAGACCGGCCAGCTTGGTGCCTTGCGCCTCGGCATCAGTCCTGCGCCTCCGGGTCGGGCTC
>JBLYYV010000064.1:0-16102 GCA_048550095.1 Gammaproteobacteria bacterium | reverse complement strand
GGAACGGCGACATGAAACGGCCTGAGCTCCTGCATCTTTAGCCCGGGTCGACCTCAGTCGGCCGAGTCCCAGTCCCACGGGTCCCATGCGACGGGCGAGGTCGCGAGTTGGCGACGCGTCTCTTCGATGAATCGTTCCGGGGGCAAGGACGACTGGTCGACCCCATCGAGATACAAACGCGGCACCACTTCGTTGGCCGCTTCAGCGCGCCACTCGCCGGGCGCCTGCTCGATCGCGTTCAGTTCGTTGACGAGGCCGTCGAGCGCGACGCGCAGCGCCGGTCGGCGGGACGCAAACTGCACCCAGCTCTCGTAACGATACTGCAGCTCATACCGCTGGCGCGTGATCCTCAGCAGGCGATTGCATGTCGTGCGGTTCTGAATCGCGAACGGGTGCACGGCGGCTTGCTCCGCCTCGAGATAGCGACGCACCGTTCGCAACGGCAGATCCGGCGGAATATGAACAACGGCGAGATCTTCGTCGGGATACTCGTCGATCGTGACGCGACCCGAATCGATCAGTTCTTCACTCCGTTCGAGATGTTCGAACTGGTCGCGCCAGTAAGCTTCGAGTGCATCGACGTTTTCCGCAAGCTCCGGCACGCGCGGCAGCATCTCGCGATACAGCGCCTCGACACGCCGATCCTCGCACCCCTTGAAAGTTTCCGCCGGCAGCGGCGAAGTCTTCGGATCGCAGAAAAACTCGACGACGAAACACAGCCGCGTGGCGGCAGGATCGTCGTATAGCCCGAAATCACCGGCCAGCGACGCGCCCATCAGGACATCGCGAAATTCGAGTGCGATCGATGGATTGACGACCCCGAACATACTGAACAGGCCGTCCTCATCGAAGTGGTTGTTCGATACGATCGGCACGTCCTGATGCAGCGCCGGCGTATCAAGGTAGGCAAACACGGTCGCGGTCGACGTATCACGCCGCACCGACGGGTCGGTCTGATTGTTCGGCCAGTGCGACAGCGTCAGTACCGTGGACGCGAGCGGAGCACCGTCCACGATGATGTTGGGACGTTCACCGACCTTCTTGTACGGTTCGTATTTGGCGGCCTGGGGAACGGGCATACGACGATAGCGAACGAAACCGGCCGAGCGGGTACGCGGCTTCAGCCGGCGCGCGACGAACGTGCCAGGCGACAGCCGACCCATGCCACGATGCCGGTCAGAATCGCGATCATGACCAGGTACTGCGGCCCGGCTAAATGGACGCGGCCCGGATCCAGTTCGGCCGGCAACAGGGCGTCCCACAGGTACCAGACGATGCCGATCGCGGCGGGTATCAGCGTCGGCCACAAGGCAATGCCACGCCCCGCGCCGCCGGCCTTACCTGCACCGCGGAGCAGGAGGCCCGTAAAGAGGCCGCCGATCAGCATCGGCACAACGTTCAAGCAAAAGACGGTCACCATCGTGTCCGGCCGGGGACCGAACATGATCACCGCCGCCAGTGTCGCGACCGTGGGCATCGCGAGCATGCCTAACAGGTTGATCTTGCCGTATCCGGTCATCGTTGCTCCGAGTTCTTCTGCTGGCAGTATGCCGCTGACGGACTATTCTCAGGGTTGCACGGCGGCCGAATCAAGGCCTGAGTTCCACGCTGAAGCGCGATTCGTCGCCGGGCCACATGCCCTCATAACAAAACGCCTCGATCGTGTTCAGGCGGCCCGACTTCACCTGCACGACGAACTCCGCGCCGGCCGGCAACGCCGGGTGCGTTCCGTGCACCGTCTGCAGAGTCTCATCGTCCGGGCGACCGGCAATTCTGAGCCCTTCGGGAACGTTGAGTTTGGTCATGAAACCGACGCCGCTGGGCGTGCGGGACGCCACGAACGCGGCCGCCGCCTGGGCGCGAAGCTGCGCGCCGAAATCGCCGTCCGCAGCCAGAACGACATCCAGGACCGACCGCTCCAGATCCGACAGGCCGGCGGTGTTTTGTAGCGATTCGCTCATAGCGCGAGAGCATAGCGCGAATCGGGTGTCCGGGCGGGCCGGCCGGCGGCCACTATCTGGCGCACGGACACAACCGGGCCAGCAAACCGTAGAACGCGGCGGGATTGTCGTTCATGACGAAATGACCGGCGTCCTCTATTCGGTGCAAGGACTGCGGGTCGAGCAGCGACAATTCCTCCAGATGCCGATTCGCGTCGCCATAGACGAATGCACGCACGCAGTCGAATGACTCGAAGCGCTGCACGAGGCCGCGCCCGGCGGTCCAGCGAATCAGCGACCGTCCGCTCGCGTAAAACGCATCGCGATCCGCGCGGTCGAGATCGAACGCGGCGCTGCGATCGGACGCGACCTGGCGGCGAAACTTCGGCCATGTCTCGGCGTCGAATACCGAACGCTCCACGCGCGCCGTCGCCGCCGCTATGCCGCAACTCGAACTCACCAGACGACCTTCGACGAGCACCAGGCTGTCGATTCGACGCGCGGCCGGCAGCGGCAGCAATGCGGCGACGGCCCCGCCCATGCTGTGCGCGACCACGCACAGGTTTCGAGACGCGTGAGCGTCGATGATGCTCGCGAGCAAGCCGGCCTGTTCCTCGAGGTCGTAGCTGAAGCCGTCGGGGCGTGGCGACGCGCCGAAGCCCGGCAGGTCGATCGCCAGCAAAGACCGTCCCGACATCGCCGGGTCGGACCACGCCTCCCGCCAGCTCTCCTTGCTGCAGCCGAGGCCGTGGATGAACAACACGAGGTCCGGGCCAGCATCGCGAAACCATGCAGTCAGGCGATGCTCACGGCCCCGATGGCGCGCGACGACAACTGTCTGGGTCAGCAGGGCCACTGGCGAGCTTCGACGGCGCGGGCGTCAGCGCCGGCGATCAATGATCCACGTGGCCGAGATCGCGGTCCGGGTCTACGGCATCGCGCACCAGCTGTTTGAGTTCCTTGATCTCGGGAAAACGCCCGGCAGCCTTGCGCGACCAGATCGAGCGATCGTCGAGGCGTATCTCGAAGATGCCGCCGGTGCTGCCGGGTCGCAGCGATACTTCAGACAAATCCTGTTCGAACGTCGACAATAATTCCTGCGCGATCCACGCAGCCCGAATCAGCCATTTGCAGGCCGTGCAGTACTCGATCTCGACGCGATGTTGTCCGCTCATGTCGCCCCCCTTGTCTGACGTCACACCGTTTGAACTTCGACCGGCCGTCGCCTGAGCCTGACCGCCGTCCCGTATGCGAGCAGTTCCGCGGCGCCCGCCATGACCGGCGAGGTCGTAAACCGCAAACAGACGATCGCGTCGGCGCCGAGTCCGTCGGCCTCCTCGACCATCCGGTCGATGGCCTGCTCGCGTGCCTCGGCCAGCATCTTCGTGTACTCGATGATCTCGCCGCCGACCAGCGTGCGCAGGCCGGCAATGATGTCCTTGCCGATATGTCGCGCACGAATCGTGTTACCGCGCACGAGGCCCAGCGTCGCGACGATGTCGTAATCCGCCAGTTCGTCCTGAGTCGTCAGTATGATTTTGCTCATCGATCCACGTTCTTCGAATAGTAGTCGTCTTCCTTGTTGGCCAGCCGGTCGCGGATGACCTTGATGAACAGCACACCGATGCCGGTTATCGCCGCCAGGCCGACCAGGCCATACGGCAGCGCCGCGATCACGCCATAGAGTACGGCGGCGAGCCAGCAGGCCGCGACGACGGCGAGTATGGCGTAGCCAATTTTCTCGAAATTATCCATCAGCGATCTCCTCGACGCAGCGTCGCCAGTGAGGGCAGGCCCTCGGCCTCGAGCTCCGTATCCAGTTTCCGCAGTTGTCCTGGCTGAAGTCCAAGGCCATCGATCCACGCGACGAGTTGCGCCAGGCGTTCGCCCAACTCGTCGATCGATTCACTCGCCCTGATCTCGGCCGACAGCTTCTGCTCGAAATACAGGTGCGGATCCATCGCGATCGTCGACAGGAAACGCACAACATGCAATCCGCTGCGCTTCAACGCGTCCAGCGACCTGTCGGCGTTCATGGTCAATTCTCCCGGCGGCGAATCAAAACAGACGCATGAACGCGAAGATGCCAAGCATAGCGAATGCGAGCGCGATTTTGGCGGCCGTGCCGATGGCCAGCCCGACGGTAGCACCGAAACCCGCCCGCCCGGCGGCGCGAAGCTCGCCTGCAACGGTCAACTCGCCGATCGCCGCGCCGACGAACGGCCCGACAATAACCCCGACCAGACCGAAGAATATGCCGACGAGCGCGCCGATACCCGCCCCGACCATGGCCCGCGACGATGCGCCAAAGCGCTGCACGCCGAACATACCGGCCGCGAGGTCCACGAGGTAGGTCAGGATCGCCAGGATCGCCAGCACCACGAGCGTGCCGGTGCTGACATAGGCGAAATCCTCGGCCCAGGCCGCCACGACGAGACCGACAAACAATAGCGGCGCGCCCGGGACTGCCGGCAGGGCCAGGCCGGCGATGCCCAGGACCGCGAGGCTGGCGGCCAGTATGAATAGCAGGATGGTTTCCATTGAGGGATTAGTGCGACGCGAATTGCAGGCCGGCTGCCGCGGAAGCCGGCATTACCCGCCCTGGTTCGCGCAGGCTTCAGCCTTGGCGCGCATTTCGATCGCCCTCTTCTCGTCGACAGCGAGACCGAGTTCGCCGTTCTGGTACGCCACGGCGAGACGACTCAGGGCCAGCCGGTGTTCGTTCTGTCCCGCCGCCTGGTACCACTGCACAGCGAGTTGCGCGTCGTTCGGCAACAACGGCCCCTCGTCATATTGCCACGCGAGCCAGTACTGCGCCTCGGGTACTCCGTTCCGCGCAGCCGACTGGATCATCGGCACCGCCTTGTCGACGTCCCAGTCGACGAGACCGAGATAGAACATCGCCAACTGATACTCGGCATCGGCGTCACCGGCTTCAGCCCGCGCGGCGCAGAACGACCTGACCGCGAGCAGTTCATCCTGCGGTGGTGGATTCTTCAGCAACAATGGCCGCAGGGCTGCCCGGCACTCGCCCGGCACGACGCCTGATTCGGGCCCGGCCGCGACGGTTGCGGCGAACGCGAACAGGGCGGAAAAAAACAGGAATGGACGCCGCATATGAATCATGCGGCGATTCTAACGCACTACCTGCGAATCAGTAGTCCCGGCCGCAACCCGGGCAGGTCGAGCGCGTAAACAATGGCCGGTACAGGCTCGCGTCGATCAGGGCCTTCCAGAACCAGTGCTCGCCGCAGCTGGGGCATCGCAGCAAGGCGATCGAAAAACCGTAACCCACGACGGCGATAACCGTTCCGACCGTCACTGTGATGCCGCTGGATTCGAACAGGGGAGCGACACTGCCAAAAATCAGCGCTGCCATTCCCAGCGCCACCTTCCACCATTGGCCAGTGCGGCCGATCACCGATTTGTTCATTGTTGCACTCCTTTACCGTGGCGCATGCCCCGTGAGGCCGCGCCGATTTTTATTGTTGTTCTCGGACCAGGAGTCCGGGAGCTCAGAATGTCGCGTACTTGCGCCGGATCACGTCGCCCCATTTTTCTTCAACGAGGTCGAACGATTCGGGGGCCAGCTCTTCCAGCCACGTCCGGTTCAGTTTCGCGAACTCTTCCGGCCCGCCTTCTTCCGGCCACGGGATCGTAGCGTCGATGACGATCTTGCTGACCTTGCCTTTCGGATCGACGGTCGGGTCGAGCGGCATACCGCGCAGCTCTTCGAGAACCAGGCTCGCCGCCTTGGGCCGCCACCTCGAACCGATGGCCATATTGACCTGCGTCGGGTCGAGCACGTCGACGTCTTCATCGACGATCACGACGACCTTGTAGATCGGAATGATCTTGGCGAGCTTCTCGCCGATCTCGAGACCTTCGCCGGGCCGGGTCTTCTTGATCTTCACATAAGTTAAACCGGTCGTATCGACCGGTGAATGTATCTCGATCATACCGGGTACCAGGCGGCGCAGGCCCTCATTGAACAAAACGGCCGTCGGCCCCGTCACATATCCGCGAGTTACCCCCGTAAACTGGTTCAGAATCCACGGGTCCTTGCGATGCGTGACCGCGGTGACGTTCATGATGAAGTTCTCGTCGCGTTTGGCACCGAGATACTGGTACATCTCGCCGAACGGGCCTTCCGGCATCATCTTGTCCAGCGGCACCTCGCCCTCGATCACCATTTCCGCATGCGCGGGAATCATGTGATCGTTCGTCTCCGACTTGACGACTTCGATTGGCTTGCCGCGCATGCCGCCGGCGATCGCGAGTTCATCGAACTTTCTTTTTTGCAGCCGATTGACGATACGCGAGCCGCTGATCATCCAGACGATCGGGTCCTGACCCACGACGATCGATACCTTGACGGTCTTCTCGCCGCGCTCCTTGGCGGCCATGAACGTCCGCCAGGCCGTCTGATTCGGCTCCGGATTGATGCCGATCAATCGCGGACCGCGGAGTTCGCAGCGATAGGTGCCGAAGTTTTTGCCGATGACCGGATCCTCGGTAAACGTCGAGCCGGTATTGATGTAGCGTCGGGAATCGGCCGGATTGCTCTGAATGAATGCGTACTTCGTCAGGTCGATGTCATCGCCGGTCAGTACGACCTCCTTGCAGGGCGCGTCCCCGGCAGCGACTTCGACCGGCGGCAGCTCCGGGTACTCACCTTTCACCAACAAGGTCTTCAGATACGCCATCGCGTCACGGTAGGTCTGCTTGCCGTCGTTGAGCGTCGGCGTAATGCCGAACGTCAGGCCCTCTGTGTACCAGTGGCCCTGGTGATTGCAGATGACCGGGCCCTTGACCCATTTCCCGTCGATCTTGACCTCCTCGGCGAGGATCGCGGGCGCCTCATACCAGCCGTACTCGTCGATCAGGCGGTACATCAGGGCGGTCAGTTCATAGTTGTCCTGATCGATGCGCGGCACACGCAGCACGAGGCCCCACGCCTCGATCGCTTCCATATAGTCACGAAACGAATCGAAGGGCGCCTTCGGCGCCTTGCGAATCTTCGACGCAGACATGCCCGCCGCCGGCCAGGCGGCGCCCGCTCCGGATGCGGTCGCCACCTGGGCCGACAGAGCCGCCAGCGCCCCGCCGGCGAGCACCGTTCTCCGGGTGAGCGACCCGCCTGCGCGTTTCGTATCGTTATCGTCGGACATCCGTCACATCCTCCTGTAGCCCGCCGGTCAGGTATTCACGGCACGGGCGATTAATTTACGCTTGTCGGCGAGCTTAAGACGTTTGATGGCGATTTCACGCCGTAGCGCGGCCGACCGATGGTCAGCTGGCTCGAAGTACATCAATTTAACGGGCCGCCGACCCCGCGTGTATTTCGCGCCGCGGCCCGCATTGTGCTGCTCGATGCGCGCATCGACGTCCGTCGCGACGCCGGTATACAAGCTTCCGTCCGAGCATTGGACGACATACACGAACCAGGCCGGACTGCTCGTCATTCGTCGACCGTCCAGCAATATGCGCGCGGCAGGAGCGGTCGCCCCTCAGAGCGCCTTCAAGGCGTCGATAAAATTTTCGCGCAACCTGAAGATCGGCGTCCTGCCGCGAGTGACGTCGTCCGCGAAGCCGTTGTCCTCGAGCGCCGCAGCGACCGACTTGAGGTCCGGCATGTCTTCCTCGTAGTAGACGAAACGCAGGTCTTCGCTGACGAACGTGGCGCGGCTGGACTCGAGGATTGCGAACTCGCGCACGCCCCGAAACTCCGGACGATCGAGTTCCAGTTTGAGTTCATCGAAAAAGCGCGGTGACTGCCGGTACAGACGCTGCAGGATCTTGCGCGGATCGCGGGCACTGCGATCGCGGTTCGCCTTGAGGATAAAAAATGCCGCTCCGACAGCGACACCGAGCAGAAAGGTTGCCGTGTGAGTCAGCCAGCCGGACATCTGTTACTCATCCATATTTCCAATGGTTGGCGAAATGATGAAGGCCCTATTCTAGCCTCATCGCATCAAACGAACACCCATCGGAATTATCGTGCGCACATGGCGCGCACAGGCAGGTGGCAGCGGCTCAGGCGCCGACGGCGGTCTGGGATTCTTCCGCCAGGTATCGAACGAACCGGTTCTGCTCGTCGACGAGGATGACTTTGGGCTGGATCAGTTTCTCGGTCAGCTCGAACCCCATGATGACGATCTCTTCGCCGACGCCGATCACGTGTGAGCACGGTCCGTTCATGCAGATGTCGCCGGACCCCGGCTCGCCCGCGATCACATAGGTCTCGAGGCGGGCGCCCGTCGTGTTGCTCGCGATCAGCACCCGCTCGTTCAGCCACAGCCCGACTCGCTCGATCAGGTCCGCGTCGATCGTAATGCTGCCGACATAGTCCGGATTCGCCTCCGTGACGACAGCCTTGTGAATTTTGGAACGCATCAAGGAACGCAATTCTTTTTCTCCTGCCGCGCGGAGCCTGCATACCGTTGCAAGTCGCCACGCGAGCCCGCTTTATACCGCAAATTCATGGGGGATCAAGTCATTACGCCCAAAAGTGGTTGCAGTTAACCTGCCCGTGACCAGACGAGCAGCTGATTGTTCGCCGGCATCGCATGATCCGCAACCAACTGCAGGCCCTGGCGAGCGGCCAGTTCGTTCACCGCGTCGAAGTCCCGAATCCCGCTCAACGGGTCTCGCGCACGCAGGGAGGCATCGAAGCGCTCATTGCTCGCCGTCGTCAATCGACCCGCATACCGGAATGGCCCGTATACACACAGCGTACCGCCATTCGCGAGTAGCGGACCGATTGCGTCGAACAGGTTCTCGACGCTCTTCCACGACATGATGTGCAGCGTGTTCGCCGTGTAGACCGAATCGAAACTGCGCTCCACGATAGCCGCAGGCCAGGGCCGCACGTCGACATCGAGTGCGACCGGCTCGTCGCAGTTTTCCGGGCCCTCCTGTCGCACCCGTTCCGACAGGGCCGGCAAGGCCTCCGGCCGGTCGGTCGATTGCCAGCGAAGATGCCTCAGGCGCCCGGCCAGGAACACCGCATGCTGACCCGTCCCGCCGCCGATCTCCAGCACGTCGTTGCGCCCGGCAAATGCGTCCTCGAGGATATTCAGGATCGGGATCTTGTTGCGCTCGCAGGCTTCCGAGTACTGCATCATCAGCTGCTTCCGGGCGGGGCGTTTCGGCTGACCGGGTTCGTCGCCTGGGAACGAACCGGACGACTATTCGCGGCCGCCCCACTTGTCCTTGAAGGCATTTTCGGCATCGCTCTGCACCCTGGAATGCCGATTGCTGAGCATCAGCGACGAGGGCGAACACACGCGCGCCCGGATGATGCCGAGATCCTCCGCGGCATGGAACAGGCTCGGATACCAGGACTCCCAGTTCGGCAGGAGCTTTTCGACCTCGTCACGCAGGCTCACGGCGCATCCCCGGCGGGGCCCTTTGACATAATCCCGAGTTGCGCATGCCTGCTGAACATTCGCCGACTGTATTACGAGTCGATACGGCTTTCCACAAACGGGTCAACTTTTCCGCTTCAGGACCTGGTTTTCCGGGCCCCGCTTTCCAGGGCCTCCTTGACGGTCGCCCAGGCGGTCAACTTCTCTTCGTAGCTGCGTGCTGCATGGGCCGGGCTGGTCGACGGTAGTGTGTGCAAGACGACCGCGCGAGCGCCATCGTCGAGCCCGGGCACAACCCGCCGGCGAAAGACGTCCGCGGCCTTGCCGCCGTTGAAGAAGACGTATCGAATCGTCGGATGCCCGGCGAACAGCGTCGCGAAGTCATTCGCCCGCACCGTGTCGTTGTCGATGCTCGAATCGAGGCTGCCCGGCCGAAAACAGCTCTCGAGCACATCCCACAACGCAATCTCGCATTCGCTCAACGCTCGCAGTCGCTGGGCGTACGGCAAGCCCGGGTCGATGCCGAACAGGTCGCCCATGATCCGCCAGAACGCGTTGCGCGGGTGTGCGTAGTATTGATTCTGTTCCAGCGACGCGATGCCCGGCATCGAACCGAGAATCAGAACGCGGGGCTCACGACCGATGACGGCGCCGAAACTGTGGACCTGACTCACGGTCCATTCACCCTGCCCCAGACGATGACGTGACGGTCCGATACGACCTCGATCGGCAGGTCGCCGAGCCCGGCGCGATCGAGTTGCGCGCGCAGCTCGTCTACCTCGAACGCGGCCAGCAGCGAATTGAAGAAATCGACCTGCAGCACTTCGGGCTCGTCCGCGGCATACAGCGACACGAACCTCTCGGCGGTCGCCCGGTCCGGCGGCCGCAGCAAGTCCATAACGAAGATCGCGCCGCCAGGCTGCGACCAGTCCCGCACGGCGGACCAGAACACGTCCGGGTCGGCCAGGTGATGCAACAGGCTGTTGGACAGGATCAGGTCGCAGGCGCCAACGCAATTGGCGGCCGGCAGCAGCACCTCGTCAAACCCGATTCGGTCGGCCAGACCAGCGTCCAGTGTCAACTCGGCGGCCACCCGCAACATCGTCGGCGAACCGTCGATACCGCGAACCCGCCAACCCGGCAAGGCCCGCGCGAAGCGGCGCGATATGTCACCGGCGCCGCAGCCGAGATCGATTGCCGTACCGGCGGGCCCCAGGTCGGCGAGCTTGTCCTGCAGCAACGCGACGAAGTGATCGTGAGGCTCGGCGAAATCGGCGTCGGCATAGGCACGGACCTGTGCCTCGTCGTCCATCAGTTCCGGCTCGGGGATGCGCTCCATGACGTAGTCTCGATCGGTTAGTCGACCCGTTAGTCGACAATCGCGTCGGCTTCGATCTCCACGAGCATGTCGGCGTCGATCAGCCTGCTGATCTCGACCATGCTCGTCGCGGGACGAATCGCACCGAAGAATTCGCCATGAACCCGGGCGATCGCCTCCCAGTGATTGATATCGGCGACGTAGATTCGAGTTCGGACGACGTGCTCGAGCGTCGCGCCGGCCTGCTCGAGCGCGGACTTTATATTCAGCAGGCACTGGCGCGTCTGCGCCGCCGGATCTTCAACGCCGAGGATCTCACCGTCCGATCCGGTCGCCGTCGTGCCCGACACCGCGACGAACGGCCCGACGCGGACGGCCCGCGAGTAACCGGCAATCGGCTCCCACTTCACGCCGCTGGAAATATTCAGTCGCGACACGTCAATTCTCGGGGTATGGCGGGAATTCTGCATCCGGCCACGCCATCTCGTGAGTCCTCAGGTCTCGCGCGAACACGATCGCGTCTTCGATACCACTGTAGTAACCGGCGATGATGTCCGTCTCGTCGTAACCGAGATTTCGATAGAAGCGGATCGCGCCGCGATTGTCGGCCCGAACTTCGAGGCTGACGAAAAAAGTGCCGGCGCAGACCGCCGAACGTTCCAGCCAACCGACCATGTCGCGCGCGATCGACAGGCGCCGGTATGGGGGTTCGACCGCGAGCAGGTTCAGGTGCGCGGCATCGTCGGAAAAACTCATGATCGCGAAACCCAGCATCGTCGACTCCGACACCGTCTTGATGACAATGTTGTCCTGCCGACCGATATGTCGTGCGACTCGCGGCGTCTTCCAGGAACGTGGCAAGCCATCTTCCACGAGCCGGCCGGACATGTCGGCGATCAATACCGCATCCGCATGTGTCGCCAGTACGATCTCGCGATTCACGATCGGTCTCCTGAAATAGGCACTTTCCTGCCATCATCGTCCAGGTTCACGAACGTGATCTGCGTTGCGAACAACACCAGGTCCCGGTCGCCGGTCCGGTCGTCAAAGACCTCGACCTCGTACTCGACCGACGTCGTTCCGAGGCGCCCGCGCGTGACCTGAAACCTCAGAATCTGCCCACACGTAATCGGATGCCTGAACTCGACGTTGTTCATCGCAATTGTCACGAAACGCCGACCCGGAAACTCCAGCTGCGCGGTGATATAGGCGAACTCATCGAGCCATTTGAGCAGGTACCCGCCGAACAGCGAATTCTGCGAGTTCATGTGTTCCGGCAAAACGAGTTTTCGATGATTCATGAGCGTTTCGATATTCGCGCGGTCAGCCACCACACCAGCAGCACCAGTACGCCGAATACAGTATATATCGCCGTGAAGACCCACGGCTCCGCGTCATAGAACAGCAGTTCATGCAGCCAGTGCTGGACGAAGGTCTCGGCATACGCATCCTGTCCGGCGCGTCGGCGCAGCTCGTTCTCCCAGACCGTCAGCGGGCAGATCTTGCCCAGCCAGGCCTGCGCGACGACCACCCCGATGGCGCACAAATGCGCGATGCGAAAGGTCCGGTTGCGCACCCACCGCCAGTGTGCGGCAAGCCCGACGAGCATCAACAGGAAACCGAGGACGACGAATGCGACGAACGCGAAATGCACGACCAGGACGGCGTCCGCCAGCAACCCCAGGACCGCGGCATCATCCACTCGCCTGGCGTCCGTAGATGAATTCCATATCGGGCTTCTCGGTCGTCAGGTAGTGCACCCAGATGTAGGCATGACTGAACGCCGCGGCGACGATGCCGCTGATCGACCGGAAGTAGATGGCCGGAATCCACAGAAACAGGAAACCGAACGTGTACATCGCATTCGGTGTCACGCCGAAGATACCGCCACGAACGATCGGCAGGGAGCGGTATGCAGGGTCGAAATGGTCGATGCCAAACGCGCGCGCGATCCCGAAGTAGCGCCTGACCGACCAGGCGAGATACGCGACGGGCACGACCATGATGAACGCAACGACGCGCGAGACCTCCTCGCCGATCGGCAGCGTACCGGCATTCGAGATGCTCAGCAGAGTCATCAGGACGGGACGGGCCAGGATCAGGACGGCGAAAAATATCGCATAGACCGGGAATGCGAGGCGGCCGAAAACGCGCGTCAGTCCGTGAGCGTGAAGCTCGACGCGCCAGCAGAACCAGACATAGAGCTGGTGGGCGACGGCATTCGCGACGACCAGCACGAACCATACCTGCGTGGACAAGCCGGCGAGTTCGCCATCGAAGAACCCCGGCAGCTGGGCCGCGAGCAGGATGCAAACGCCGAGCGAGAACAGCAGGAACGCATGCGCCGACTGACCGACGAAAATGTTTCTGACGACGGACATCTCACCGTTCATAGTGAGTCAGGCGACCGATAATTGGAAGATGGGCGCCTCTAGAATAACGACGCCGGCAGCGGTGAAACGCCGATGACGCGGACATGCAGATCGAGCGTCAGAACAAATACGGCCAGCGCGACGGCCGGGCGCCAGGCGCCGATCTCCGCAACGGCCAGCCGATTGCGGCCGGACGCGATCGCACCGAACGGCATGATCGACGTGCAGGCGGCGAGCGGGTCCCAGTCGGATTCGATACGTTGCCGGTGCTTGGCGTCCATCGATGCGATGCCGATGACGGTCAACGCGGTCAGACTGCCGAACAGGATCAGCGCGGCCACGTCGCCGTTGACGATCATGTGCGTCACGCTCCACAACAGGAGTCCGATCAGAATCGGATGACGCGTCACGCGCAGGATGCCAGCGACATCCGCGGCGCGATACTCGAGCGCGGCCGCACCGAACAAGGTCGGCGGTTTCGACAGCAGCCCGATGCCGACGAACAGGAACGAAATGAACATCGCGGCCAGCGCCGCCTCGCGCAACCCATACAGCTGGCCCCACAATTCGACATACGGGGCGGTCAGGTAGGCCCAGAACAGCCACACGACCCCGACGGTCGACAGGATCGAATAGAACAGCGCGTAGCGCCGCGCGCCAAAGCGTCGGACGAGGTCACCGCGCAGGCGTGTGCCCGCGATGCCAACGTGGGTCGCGAAGAAGAATGCCGCGGCCAGGATCAGGTTCAGCATCAGGTGTGTTTACCGCGCGTCCAGCCGTGCCCGGACAGCAACTTCTCACCCGACGCGATGCCCGGTTGCTCGAGTGTCGTGGCCATCGCATCGTTCCAGCGGTTCAGGTAACCGAACAGGGCGACGACGCCCGCGATCTCGACGATCTCTCCGTCGTCCCAGAACGCCCGCAAGCGATCGCGGAGCGGCTCATCGACGCCGTTCGGAATCGTCGATGCCGCGACGGCGAAATCCAGCGCGGCGCGCTCGGCCTCGTCGAACGCTGAATGCGTCGAATACTCCCAGATGTGCGCGAGTTGCTCGGCGTCCGCGCCGTACCGTTCGGCCGCCCGAATGGCATGTGCCTGGCAATAGCGACAACCGGTCGCGTTGCTGGAAACATAAGCCAGCAAACGTTTGAACGCGCTGGTCACGCGACCATGGTTCTCCATGACCGCCGTGTTGAGACCAATGAATGCCTTCGCGATCGCCGGGCGATGCTGCATCGTCAGGACGCTGTTCGGGCAGAAACCGAGCGTCTCGTTAAAGAACTTCGCCAGCTCGGCGACTTCTGGATCGGCATCGTGCGGCAGTGGTTCGACGAGCGGCATATCAGGGACCCGGTTTGATCGTAAGCAGATGGTCGGCCATTTAGCCTAGCGGCCGTTCGCAGGCGGTTTCGGGCGCCCGAGGTAAAGGGACACCAGGCCTGCCGCGCCGACGGCCCAGCCCAGCCAGGCCGGGCTCGCATGGAGGCCAATCAGCAATGCGGCCGCAACGATTCCGGCGGCGCCGGCGATAACCTGAAACTGGCGGCGCTCGCGCCCATACATCGCATGGCGATCCGGAATCGGCAGCTTCCCGTTGTTGGCCATCACCTGGTCGACGAGACGGCGCGACACCGCCGGCAACTTCTCCAGAACATAGCGAACGTCCGGCAGATCCCGCGCCACCCGACGGGTCGTGGCCTGAGGCCCGGTCTGCTCCGCCATCCAGTGCTGCAGCACCGGCTGACCGGTCTCCCACAGATCCAGCTCCGGATAGATCTCGCGCCCGAGTCCTTCGATTTGCACGAGCGTCTTCTGCAACAGGATCAACTGGGGCTGCACCGTCATGTCGAACTGCCGCGCGACCTGGAACAGTCGCACCAGTACCTGGCCGAAAGAAATATCCTTCAGGGGCTTATTGAATACCGGTTCGCACACCGTACGGATCGCGGATTCGAGCTCGTCGACGCGCGTGTCCGGCGGTACCCAGCCGGAGTTGACGTGCAACTGCGCGACCCGGTGGTAATCGCGGTCGAAGAACGCCAGGAAGTTTGCGGCCAGGTAGCGTCGGTCGCCATCCTCGAGCGTGCCCACGATGCCGAAGTCGACCGCGGCGTAGCGCGGATTGTCCGGGTCCGTCACGTCGACGAAAATATTGCCGGGATGCATGTCCGCGTGAAAGAAATTATCGCGGAACACCTGCGTAAAGAAGATTTCGACGCCGTTGACGCCCAGCTTGCGGAAGTTCGCGCCAACCCGCTTCAGGCTCTCCTTGTCGTTGATCGGAATGCCATGGATCCGTTCCATGACCATGACGCGCGGGCGGCAGTAATCCCAGTAAACATCCGGCACATAGATCAGCGGCGACCCGAGGAAATTGCGCCGCAGCTGCGCGGCATTGGCAGCCTCGCGCATCAGGTCCAGCTCATGCAGGACGGTTTTCCGGTATTCCTCGACGACTTCCACGGGCCGCAGGCGGCGGCCGTCCTGCCAGTAGCGCTGCGCTAGTTGTGCGACCGCGTTCAGAACTTCCAGATCTCGTTCGACGGCCTCGTTGACGCCCGGCCGCAGAATCTTGACGATGACCTCCTGCCCGGAGTGCAGCTTGGCGACATGCACCTGCGCGATGGAAGCAGCGGCGAGTGCCTCCTGATCGAAACTGGCAAAGACTTCTTCGGCGGGTTTGCCGTATGCCTGTTCGACCGCCGCGAGCGCCTCCGCGCCGGAGAACGGCGGGACCTGATCCTGCAGCTTCGCGAGTTCCGCGCCGATGTCGGCCGGTAACAGATCCTGCCGCGTCGAGACCGATTGGCCAAACTTCACGTAGATCGGCCCGAGTTCCTCGAGCGCCTCGCGGATCCTCTGGCCGCGCGGACCGTCCGCGCGCCGGCGGAACCACATCGTCGGCGACAGGTAGAACAGGAACCGGAACGGCCGGAACAGGTGCGCGGAAGACACGACCTCGTCCAGGCCGTGACGCAACAGAACGCGCTGAATATCGAGCAGGCGGAGTACCAGCCTCGGCTTGATCACGACTGATGCTCCGCGCGTTGCCGCTCGCCCTTGGCCAGGCGGCGAACCCGCGCCTCCATTCGGTCGACGTC
>JBLYYV010000063.1:0-4915 GCA_048550095.1 Gammaproteobacteria bacterium | reverse complement strand
TGGAGTGCACGGGCATCTTCAACAACAAGACGAAGGCAAGCGCTCACCTCGAGGGTGGTGCGAAGAAAGTCGTGATTTCGGCCCCGGCCGGCAGCGATATCGATGCCACGGTCGTGTACGGAGTCAACGAAGATATTCTGACGTCCGGGGACCAGGTGATCTCGAACGCATCGTGCACGACGAACTGCCTGGCGCCGATGGTCAAGCCGCTGCACGAGAAGATCGGCCTCGTGAAAGGTGTCATGAACACGATTCACGCGTATACCAATGATCAGGTGCTGACCGACGTCTATCACAGCGATCTGCGCCGGGCTCGTTCGGCAACGCAGTCGATGATCCCGACCAAGACGGGCGCCGCTGCGGCGGTCGGACTCGTCCTGCCGGAGCTCAATGGCAAGCTCGACGGCTTCTCGGTCCGCGTGCCGACGATCAATGTGTCCCTGGTCGACCTGACGTTCGAGGCGGCGCGCGACACGAGTATCGAAGAGATCAATGAGATCATGCGTGCTGCGAGCTCCGGTAGCGATTCGCTCGGCAGCGTGCTCGCGTACAACGACGGCCCGCTGGTGTCGGTCGACTTCAATCACAACCCGGCGTCTTCGACGTACGACGCGACGATGACCAAGGTCATCGACGGCAATCTCGTCAAGGTGTGCTCGTGGTACGACAACGAGTGGGGTTTCTCGAACCGCATGCTCGATACGACGCTCGCGCTGGTTAACGCGTAACGTCATGAATGTCCTGCGAATGTCGGAGCAGTCGCTCGGTGGACAGCGCGTGATGATCCGCCTGGATCTGAACGTGCCCCTCAAGAACGGCGCCGTTGCCAGCGATGCGCGCATTCGCGCGACGCTCCCGACCATTCGCATGGCGCTCGAGCAGAATGCCGCGGTTATACTGCTGTCGCATCTCGGTCGACCGACCGAGGGCGAATATGACGAGCAGTTTTCATTGCGGCCGGTTGCGATTCATCTGGGCGAGTTGCTGGATGCGCCGGTGCGGATCGTGACCGATTGGCTCGATGGTATCGATGTCAGTCCCGGCGAGGTCGTGCTGTGTGAGAACGTTCGCTTCAATGTGGGCGAAAAGGCTAACGATGAGGCGCTGTCCCGACAGATGGCGAACTTGTGTGACGTCTTTGTCATGGATGCGTTCGGCACTGCGCATCGTGCGCAGGCGAGCACGCACGGCGTCGCTCAGTTTGCGCCCGTCGCCTGCGCGGGTCCGTTGCTGGTCGCCGAGCTCGAGGCCCTCAACAAGGCCATGGCGGAGCCCGCCCGGCCGGTCGTCGCGATCGTCGGCGGTTCGAAGGTATCCACGAAGCTGACCGTACTCGACAGCCTTTCGAGTAAGGTCGATCAACTCATCGTCGGTGGCGGTATCGCCAATACGTTCATTGCCGCTGCGGGCCACGACGTGGGTGAATCCTTGTGTGAAGCCGATCTCGTCGACGAAGCGAAGCGACTGATGTCAGGGGGGGCGGGCGCCGAGATTCCGGTTCCCGAAGATGTCGTCGTGTCCGTCGAAGTCAGCGAGACTGCGCCGTCACAGGTTCGCCCGGTTGACCAGGTCGAGTCCGATGAAATGATCCTCGATATCGGCCCGAAGACGGCTGAGCGTTATGCGGAGATGTTGAAAGCTGCGGGGACCATTGTATGGAATGGGCCCGTCGGCGTATTCGAGATCGATCAGTTCGGCGGCGGCACCGAGCGCATCGCGCACGCGGTTGCCGACAGCGACGCATTCAGCATCGCCGGCGGCGGCGATACTTTGGCTGCCCTGGACAAGTACGGCGTGACCGATCAGATCTCCTGCGTATCGACCGGCGGTGGCGCATTCCTGGAGTTTCTGGAGGGTAAGACGCTGCCGGCCGTCGCAATGCTCGAACAGCGCGCCGCGGGCTGAATCGATCCGCTGATCCCGGCTTTCTCCGGCGTCGTCGGCATTCGGCCAGTGCAACGCGATCGGGTGTCCGCGCACAATTCCTGCTCACGGAATTGACCTGAGAATAATGTCACGAGGCTGTGTGATAATCCGCACATGCGCAGAACCAAGATTATTGCGACGTTCGGACCGGCCGTCGACACCCCGGAAAAACTGGGGCAGCTAATTGAAGCCGGCGCCGACGTTATTCGACTAAATTTTTCACACGGCAGCTGGGACGAGTACCAGCGGCAGATCGCCATGATTCGCGAAGTCGCCCTGCGGCTCGGTCGACACGTAGCGATCCTCGGCGATTTGCAGGGCCCGAAGATTCGCATCGACAAGTTCCGGAATGCGCCGATTCAACTGGTGCCGGGCCAGAGATTCGCGCTGGATTCGTCGCTGGATCCCGCTGCCGGCGACGAGACCGAAGTTGGTGTCGCGTACGATCAGCTGGCAGACGACGTTTCGGCGGGCGATACCCTGCTGCTCGACGACGGCAACATCGTGCTCAAGGCGGAAGCCGTCACCGGCACTCGAATCGACTGCACGGTCACGATCGGCGGTCCCCTCGGCAACAACAAGGGCATCAACCTGCAGGGCGGCGGGCTGTCGGCGCCGGCGCTGACGGAGAAGGATAAGGCCGATCTCGAACGCGTCGCTGAATTCGGTCTCGACTGGCTGGCGGTATCGTTCGTGCAATCGTCCAGGGACGTCAAGCGGGCGCGCAAGATACTGCGCAAGCACGGCAGCCATGCGCATGTAATCGCGAAGATTGAGCGGTCCGAAGCGATCGACAACCTGATGCCGATCATCGATGCGAGCGACGCGGTCATGGTCGCCCGTGGCGACCTCGGCGTCGAAATGGGTTACGCGGGGCTCGCCGGTCTGCAGAAGAACATCATTCGCATGACGCGCGCCCGGCACAAGGTGTGTATTACCGCGACGCAGATGATGGAATCGATGATCAGCAGCCAGATGCCGACTCGTGCGGAAGTATCCGATGTCGCCAACGCGGTCATGGACGGCACCGATGCTGTCATGCTGTCTGCCGAAACAGCGGTAGGCGAATACCCGGTGCAGGCCGTCGCGTCGATGGCCGAAGTCTGCGTCGGCGCTGAGTCCTACCACCAGACCGCCTCGCGGGTGAGTCGGCATCGCATGGACGATCGTTTCGAGCACGTCGATGAGGCGATCGCGATGGCCGTCATGTATACGGCGAATCACATGGAGGTCAAGGCGATCATCGCGATGACCGAGTCCGGTGCCACCGTCAAATGGATGTCGAGGATTCGTTCGGATATTCCGATCTTCGCATTCACGCCCAACGAGGCGACCTTGTGTCGTGTCGCTCTGTACCGCGGCGTCATGCCGGTGGCGTACAGCAGCCAGCATGAACACACCGAGCCGGTCTTTCGCGACGTCTGTCGAATCCTGACGCATCTCGGTTACGTCGAGAGCGGCGACCTGGTGATCTTCACGAAGGGCATGACCAAGGGCGAGACCGGCGGCACGAATGAAATGCGCATCCTGTCCGTGACCAGCCAGTGAACCCCCGCGATCGGCGGTCTGACGCGATGATGCCGGCCGATATACTCGGCGCATATGGCAGGGACCGTGCCTGTGCGGTTCGCAAAGCTGGCTCGATGGATTGAGCAAAGATTCCTTACCCGGCCTGTGAAGAAAGCCGGGGCGGCGGAGGTAATTTCGAGGTGAGAAAGATGAGCACGAATTTATATCGCGCCATGTTCGTCGCGGTCTGGTTCGCATTGTTTGCGGTTACCGCGCATGGGCAGCAGAGCGATGCGAGCATGAGTCCTGTCGAGGCCGAGTCGGCGGTAGCCGAGCTGGTGCTGGTCGCCGGCGCCACCGGTCGAACCGGCACCGAGATCGTCACGGAGTTGCTCGCCAACGGTTACCGCGTTCGCGCATTCGTGCGGGATATCGAGAAGGCACGCGAGAAGCTCGGCGACGAGATCGAATTTGCCCAGGGCGACGTCCGCCAGCTTGCCACAATCGAAGCAGCACTGACCGGCGTCGACGCGCTGATATCCGCGATCGGGGCCGGCCGGGGCGACCCGTCGAACGGCCCCGAGTTCGTCGACTATGGCGGCGTCAAGAACCTGGCCGATGCGGCCGTCGCGGCGAACCTGCGGCAGCTGGTCCTCGTGTCGTCGATGGGGGTCACGCAGGAAGACCATATTCTCAACAAGATGTTCAACAACGTCCTGATATGGAAGTTCAAGGGTGAGGAAGCGTTGCGCGCCAGCGGTGTGCCGTACACGATCGTGCGGCCGGGCGGACTGACGAACGCCGAGGGCGGTGAGGTCGAGATCGTGTTCCAGCAGGGCGATACGGAAGCCGGCGCCATACCGCGGGCCGACGTCGCGCGCGTCTGCGTCGCGGCGCTGGATTCGGAAGATGCACTGAACAAGACCTTCGAGATCAATAGCGGAAAGAATCCGCCTGCGCCGGAAGTCTCTGCCGCATTCGCGGCCCTCGAGACCGACTGAGAACAATACGAATACGGACGCACAGCAATGGGTAATGACGGCACGCATAACACCTTCGAGCGCCTGATGAAGCGCGCCTCGAAGGTCGAGTCGCATGAGATCAAGGCCTTATTTATGTCCTTTTGTCTCGTGTTTATGCTGATGGCGGCGTACTACATTCTGCGGCCCGTGCGGGACGCGATGGCCAGCGACTGGTCCGATACCGAAGTCAGCTTCCTCTGGAACATCAACTTCTTCGTCAGCCTGTTTATCGTAGCGCTTTACGGTATTGCTGTGGCGAAGGTGCGGTTTCGCGTGCTCGTACCCGGTATGTATGCGTTCTTCGCCACAACGTTCGTTGCGTTTTATTTCGGCGTCAGCTCGCTCGAGGACCGCACGCTGATCGACAAGACGTTCTACGTCTGGGTCAGTATTTTCAGCCTGTTCCACATCTCCGTGTTCTGGAGCTTCATGTCGGACCTGTTCAACAAGGAACAATC